>JAIUYC010000482.1 GCA_020216575.1 Coleofasciculus sp. S288
CAGGAGACGAGAATCCCGAACGGCTCGAACGAGCGATCGCACGCTGGCAGAAGTGGACGGGGAAACGGGCAGAGAAAACGATGTCAGCTTAAACGGCGTTACACGTTGAGCTAGCTTTGCTTCGATGTGCGCTTCTCCATGCTTGGGGCGTTGTCCCGTGAAATTGGCGGAACTGGCGAAAGAAATGAACTGCATTGTTATAGCCCACCTTAGCAGCAATTTCCTCCACTACCTGATCAGTTTCTAGGAGCAAGGAACGTGACGCTGCCATCCGATGTTCGATAATCCAGCGTTGCACAGTTTGTCCCGTCTGGCGTCGCATTAGGTTAGTTAAGTAAGCTGGGGAGTAACCAACTGCCTGGGCTACATCACCCAGGGCAATAGGTCGGTGATAATTCGCTTCGATGAAGCGGAAAGCCTCCTTCAACTTGGGGTTGGACGGAGAACCTGAGTCAGGAGTAGCCGCGAACGTTGCTGTGTCAGTAGAGGGTTGTTCTGGGATTGGCTGGGACTTTGCGGCGTACCACTTATGGAGAAGAGACTGTTTTTCCAACTGCACTGTAACCGCTCTCAGTAATTCCTTTAAGTTACAGGGCTTGGTGAGATAGTCATCTGCTCCCAGTTCCATACCTTTGCGGAGGTCAGTCCAGTCCTCCTTTGCACTAACAAAAATGAAAGGGATAATCGCTGTGACCGGGTCTTGGCGCAGCGCACTCAAGACGCCGTAACCATCGAGTTCCGGCATCAGAATGTCACAAATTATCAAATCGGGTAACTTCTCTCGTGCCTGTTGGACGCCAACTCGACCGTTTTCCGCACCGATCGTGTAGAACCCTTCAGCTTGAAGACCTCTTAGAAAAAAGGTTCGGGTAAACGTTTCATCTTCAATCACCAGAATGTTCTTCACCATCTCTCCTCTCATGTACACCCTTGTCCCCAAAAAATGAGGAAACTAGCTACTTTTAACAGTGACCAGTTATCAGTTACCAATAACCCAGGAGTTTCACAGGGGGATTTATAGCAAAAGGCAGAGGGCTCCAGGGCTTTTATGCAGAAGGGATGCATATTGACGGGTCAAGGTTTCAGTATTTGGCGAGAGCCAAGAGTAGCCTTGGCGACTGCTATAAACCCGATGTGAAAACCGACACCTGTAGAGGTGAGGGACTGGAGATTCCTAATGAGGATTAGAAAAAACTGTTCGCTGCTTCACTACTCACTGTCCAGTGTTCGTTGAGCTTATGCTCGAAACAGCATTTAGCGATCGCAATCTGCGTTTATGGCTGTTTGGTGGTTGATAGTTCCTGCAACATGGACTCGACTTCAGCCTGCAAGTGCAAGAACTTCGCTTTGTTCTCAGGATTCTCGCTCCAATCCTCCACAACATTTAACGTTCCAGCGAGAAACCCAGACCGACAGGCATAGCGTTGAATTTTACCACTCGAAGTCTTGGGGATACTTCCCGTCTTCACCAGTACCGTTGCATAAACTTGCAGACCATGTTCCGCTGCTACAGCCTGACGGATACTCTCGACCACCTCCTTCACATTCAGCTTCCGCAGGTAACTCCTCTCCACTTCCTGAACAATCACCAGTCGCTCTTGACCCTTTATATCCACCGCAAACGTTGCCCCGCAACCCACTCGCAGTGCTGGATGGCTCTTCTCGACCGTCAGCTCGATGTCCTGAGGATAATGGTTTTGCCCCCGGATGATAATCACATCTTTGATGCGCCCTGTAATGAACAACTCACCATCGTGCAAAAATCCTAAGTCGCCCGTGCGCAGAAATGGCTCTTCACCTCTATCTGCCAGATGAACATGGAACGCCTGGTTTGTCATTTCAGGTCGATTCCAATAACCCTGAGCCACACTCGAACCTGACACCCAAATCTCTCCCACTTGGTTATCCGGACAAGGGGTTAAGGAGTCGGGGTCAACGATCGCAATTTTCAGGTCTAATAAGCTCTGACCGCAACCCACAATCGTCCGGATGCTTTCCTCCTTACCCGTCGCAGCCACCACCCGATTTTGCTCGAGTGCTGCCCCATCAACTTGGCGAATAACGGGTGCAGCGCCTCTTAAACCTCCCGAAACAATCAAGGTTGTTTCAGCCATCCCGTAGCAGGGGTGAAAGGCCTCCTTTCGGAAGCCACAATCAGCGAACGTGCGAGCAAACTCTTCCAGCGTGTGAGCGCGGACGGGTTCAGCGCCGGTGAACGCCACTTCCCAGCTACTCAAGTCAAGAGTCGCCCGTTGTTCTGGAGTAACCTTGCGAAGGCAAAGGTCAAAAGCAAAATTAGGTCCACCGCTAGTCGTCGCCTTGTAGCGGGAAATCGCCTGTAACCAACGGAACGGTCTTTGCATAAACGCCACGGCTGGCATCAAAACCATTGGAGCACCGACATACATGGGTTGCAGCACTCCTCCAATCAAGCCCATATCGTGGTAAGGCGGCAGCCAGCTTACCCCCCGACTGGTGGGCGTATCAGCGAAACTCTGATGGATTAACGTCGAATTGTGCCAAAGATTGCCGTGGCTCACCATGACGCCCTTCGGTGTCCCCGTAGAACCCGACGTGTACTGGAGAAATGCCAGGGTATCGCCGCTCACGTCCGGTTTCTGCCATGCTCCCGCTAAGTTGCTAGCAATGTTATCCGTCGCAAGCCACTGCAACTTAGCTAATTCTGGCTCCTCGGCAAAGCGACTCTCGATGTGACCCAACAGAGAGGTCGTGGTGAGTGCTACACTTGCCTGGGCATCAGCCACGATCGCTTGTAACCTAGACATATTTTGATTGCGCCTGGGTGGATAAGCGGGAACAGCGATAACCCCGGCATACAAGCATCCAAAGAAGGCTGCAATGAACTCCAAACCAGGTGGATAAAGCAGCAAGGCACGAGAACCCGTGGCATTTAGACTCTGAAGCTGACTTGCGATCGCCCGTGCCTGCCTGTCCAATTCGTCGTAAGTCAGCCGATCTGCTTCTGTTTCCCCATCCTCCAAAAAGGTGTAAGCCATATGAGCTGGCTGATTTTGCGCTCTGTAGCCCAGCAGTTCTACCAATGTTGAAATTTCATGCTCAATGCCAGTTGAATAAGTAAGACAAGTATTCACGGTAGCTCCCTGGTCAATCTAACCGAATGCAATTCGTTCAAGCGGTACAGTTTAGATGCTGCAAGTGCAACCTACCCCTCTTTATTACTCTCGTCACAGAATATTTACAGGTATTGAATTTGCGCGGTCAAAGTCTACGGGGAAAGCCTTGCTGATCTGACTGAAAACATCGGTTGAACGCAAAACCTCACTGCACTTGGCACAGCCTTCCCCTAAGGTAAACCTTGCCCCTATCAGTCTTATTTTTTCCTCATCCGAGTGATCAAAGAGAGTTATAACGTTCAAGTTTCGCTCCACTTATTCCAAATTATATGAAGCTTATGTAAACTTCTAGCTCAATTTGTGTGAAGATTATATAAAGTTCTAGGTTTGGAGTTTTAAGTTAGTGTGAAAAGAAGCTTATCCGGTTTGCACATCTACCTTTGGAAATACCTATAACCTTTAACTTCGTTAGAGATTTAGTTAAGAGGTGTCTGTGTGAAGATTAGGTGAAGTTCTGGCTCTGGAGTTCCATTTATGACAAGTTAGGAGAGGATTAGATTTTTCAATCGAAAATTTGACTGGCTCTAAGGAACCAGCCCAAGTGTTCAAAAAATCGGCATGGTGAGTTGATTTGACACCCTGCCCAAACGAACCCATTGCAGTCCAGACCCTGTAAACTAGAACCATTAACTCAACCCAATAATGAGGTAATCGCAAACAATAAGGGAGCGTGACTAAGCCCTGTCATCGATGCCCAACAAGCCTACTAACTCGATCCGTTAGGGAGCTATGCACAGGCGAGGATGAAAAAATGTTACCTATATTACGGTTTATTCTCTCAAGAGCAATTAGTTCCCCATGCAACAGAAGTGGGAGGCGAATCTTTACCATTGCAACCAGTAGTAATGTTATAAATAATGGACGTTTAGCGGTCTGCTTTTCCCAGTTTTTTCTCGCCAAAAGCTGGGACAGAGGACTGAAAATCTATCAAACCACAAGATTCTCTCTACTTTAAAATCTCCTCATCGAACTAAGATAAAGCCAACGCTTTCCGGTAGAACTTACAGGGATATCGCTATATCGTTTCAAACTCTGTTAAGTACATAACAAACTGCTAAGGACTGTTCTAGAAATGTTGAAAACTCGGATGGAGACTCAGTTAACCTATCATGAAGCCTGATTTGATCTCAGAACATAAACGTCTTTTGAAACCGTCCGGGCGATGGACTATTATTGCTGTAGTTGTCGCAGCGCTAGTTGTTAGCGGAGTAGCTTTGCAATATATCTTGCGCTTCCAACGCCGTGCTTCAACCCCATCATCAACAATAGAAACGAGTACTCCTGCAACTAAAGCGGTTTCTGCTTTAGGACATATAAGACCAGAAGGGGAAGTCATTCACTTATCTGCTCCTACTGTTGTGAATGGATTGGGAGGAAGTCGAGTTGCCAAACTGCTAGTGAAGGAAGGCTACACCGTTAAAACAGGACAAGCGATCGCGATTCTGGATAACTATGAAAACCTACAAGCGATTCTAAAACTCGCTCAAGAAGATGTCAAAGTTGCCCAAGCCAATCTTGCTCAGGTCAAGGCTGGCGCAAAAACAGGAGAACTTGAAGCTCAA
>JAIUYC010000483.1 GCA_020216575.1 Coleofasciculus sp. S288
GGTACTATTATTCAAGTATCAGGGAATTTAACCAAAAGCAGATTTTTAGAAAAAGCAAGTTTTGCCTGGAATAGTAGCAATAAAATAATAAGAAGCATCTACTTGAAATACAGGAATGGATGTCCGAGACTAACCATCTGGGTGAGTCAGAAGGCGAAATGCGTTCGTAGAGCGATCGCTAGCATTTTGCTGGACTACGTCCCACTACGCTAGTGGTTCACAAGCAGCCTACGTGATCGCACCTATCGGTGCAATCCATCGGAATTCTAAGAAGTGATGCTGAAGGCGAAATCGTTGTCAGCTTCTTGTTCTTATTGCAATTAATCAGGGGATAAAACAATGACTGTAGACGTAAAAGATATAGAACCTTTAGCTGAGGAAGAGCTTGGCTCAAATCTATCCGAGGTGCTGGCAGCGAAAATACCACAATATCAGGATGCAGTTCCTGAAGAAATTCTCGATTTGCTTGAAGAAGCCGCAGAAACCTATGCAGTTCTAGCTTCAAAACTTCCCTATCGCCTGAAAAACAGTGCGAGAAAAGAAATTGAGTTTTTCCTTTCGCTCTATCAGACCAAAATCAGAGAGTCTCGTCCTCTACAACACCCGCAGCCACCTCAAAAAATCCTTCAGCTTTTATCCCACTGCGCATCTTGAGCAATTCAAAATTCAAAATTCAAAAATTAAGTAAATAGCCTTCATGAACGGCGCACACCAGGACGCATGAAAATTAATTTCTCCGCGTCCCCTTGTCCCCGTGTCTCCGTGTCTATTTTCAAGTCAAGTGGATTGTATGGGAATCACACGTCAGATTCTAGCTGCTTTGACATAGGCAACAGCAAGGGGTGCAATCCTTGGCTCTAACTGAGCAATCACAGAGCGGTCAAATTCAGTCCAGACTCTAGGCTTACCGAAGACACAGGGTTGCAAGATTCCCCACAAAAGACCATCCTGACACAGATGAGAATGGATCAATGCTCTGTGTCCAAAGGTTTTTCGCTCAAAATCTCGGTTAACAACGTCTGGATTGGCTGTCTCAACATCTTGAACAAAGATAGATGCTTCGGCACGTAAGGCTGCGGCAAAAAGCGGATCTTCGGATGGTAAAGATTCTGGTTCTGCTTTCCAGTCAGCGTCAGTGACATCAGGATACTCATCACTGCAACGCCAGCAGAAGGGGACTTTACCAAGTTTAGTTTGGGGATCGCGCAGGTAGAGAAAACAGCGATGGCACTGCAACACCTCACCTAACGCTGGTAGCAAAGTGGAGAAGACAGCATCCGGTTCAGTTTCAGTTGTTAAAATTTTCTCTAAAACTGGGGGTAGAGTTGGGTTAGCCATAGTTTGCGATCGTGTCCTTAAATGAGTAATCTGACAGTTATCAACTATTTCAACGTATCAGGAGCAAAACCATCTTGATGCTCCAGTTTCAACCCCCTGGCTTTGGGCAAAAAGTAATCGATACCTCTTTGGGTTCCATGGTGTACTACACTCCGGTTGCCCCACCGTGGACGCTAGTAACTCCAAAAGAGGAGGAGTTACCTCCACTCGTCTTCCTACATAATTTTGGTGGCGGGGCTTCATCTTACGAATGGTCTAAGGTGTATCCCGCCTTCGCCACGACTCACCGCGTTATCGCTCCCGACTTGATTGGCTGGGGGCAGTCGGCTCACCCTATTCGAGATTACCAAGTGAGTGACTATCTGACGACGTTAGCGGAGTTTCTTACACAGGTGGCTGACTCTCCAGTCCCCGTGGTGGCGTCTTCCCTCACAGGTGCTTTAATTGTCCGTCTTGCCATTGAGCGTCCCGAATTGTTCAAGGCGCTGTTTCTCGTATGTCCCTCTGGGTTTGATGACTTCGGGCAAGGTTCTGGGCGTAGATTGCCTGTGAATATCGTTAGAACGCCGATATTAAGCAGTTTGATTTACAGCTTGGGCGCGACAAATGATGTGGCTGTGCGCAACTTTCTCGTGCAGTTTCTCTTTGCTAATCCCGAACGGGTAACAGAGGAGATGGTGGAGGCGTATTTAGCATCAGCACAACAACCCAATGCAGAATATGCAGCGCTGGCCTTCTTAAGGGGTGACCTTTATTTTGACCTACCGTTGTACATTCATCAATTGACTGTGCCAACTGTTATCTTTTGGGGAGAAAAGGCACAGTTCACCCATGTAGATTTAGGGCGGCGTCTGGCACGTCTGAATCCTCAAGCAATTCAGGGCTTTGAGGTAATTATGGATACTGGGGTACTGCCGCATCTGGAGCAACCAGCAGTGATGATTGGGTTGTTAGAGAGGTATTTGCGATCGCGTTAGCGCAGCGAGGTGATACCCTAGCGGGATACTGAAAAACTATGTTCGCTGATTTTCTCCCGTCATCGATCGCGCAGCTTAGAGATTCTACCTGCATTGCTGTTGCTCAGAATCTCAAGCGTCAGAGCATTGTAACCTACATTCCGCACCCTGAAGTGTCACACTACAAAATTTGGAAGTTTGGGAAAATTGGGCTTGCGATCGCAAGCCCAATTCTTCCTTTTAATGTATAAAAAGTAACCCGATTGATTGCCAAAATTCCGTAAAAACCGATTGTGACAGTAGAGGGTGCGGAAAGTGGGTTGTAACGCCTACGCTAGGACAACCTGTTGCCACAAGCTACATCCATCAAAGAACAGGCGGGACACCCATTCTCCTACTCCACGGCTTTGATAGCTCTCTGTTAGAGTTTTTTCGCCTAATCCCGTTGCTTGCTGCTCATAACGAGACATGGGCGGTGGATTTGTTGGGGTTCGGCTTTACGGAGCGGGTGACGGGAATTCCCTATAGTCCAGCGACAATCAAGAACCACCTCTACAGCTTCTGGAAGACACTCATTGGTAAACCAGTGATTCTTGTGGGTGCTTCCATGGGAGGAGCGACAGCGATAGACTTTACTAGGACTTACCCAAATTGTGTCAAGCAGTTAGTTCTGATTAACAGTGTTGGCTATTCGGGAAGCTTCCCAATTGGTCAATTTTTATTTCCTCCTGTTGACCATTTAGCAATGGAATGGTGGCGCTTCCTAAAACTTCAGACTTTGGCAAATGCGAAAGCGGAGCGCAACCGAGATGCAGCTTATCTGGATGCATTGCTGTGTACAATACTGCCTCTAGAAATGCCGGGTTGGTATGAGTCGATTCTTACGTTTACAAAAACGGGTGGTTACACTTTGTCTGAGGCGCAGATTGCCCGAATTGATAAGCCAACGTTGATTTTGTGGGGAGAGTTAGACGCTTTTTTGAATAAGGGTGATGGGGAGAGATTTAATCGGGCGATCGCTCGTTCTGTTCTGCATAAAATTAAAGGTTGCGGTCACGCCCCTCAATTTGAGCAACCAGAGGTGATTGCGAAGCACATTCTTGCCTTCGCGACTGGTAGCGAGTACCTTTAACTGGCAGATGAGATGAGGTGCGACCACACTGCTAGCCAGATAAATAGGCGATACATTGCTTCAATACCTCAAGAGTTCAGGACTTACGCAAAGAAAGTCTCTAAAGCGCCAATTGTAGGGGTACGACACCAAAGCTCCTACCAGATGTGGTGTCTATGCGTAAGGGGCGATGCCTATACTCGATTCTTCCGCAAGCCTGCGTACGACACCAAAGCTCCTACCAGATGTGGTGTCTATGCGTAAGTCCTGAGCTATCGGCACGTCGGCGAAGCCTTCCCGAAGGGTAGACTTTTCCCCTAATTTTCGCTGTCTCAGTTAAAACCCTGTCCAGGTTATTTTCAGGTTAGACACCATGAGCTCTAGCTCACAACGAAGAATGAAAATATACCTCCCCTGACTCCTGACCCCTGACCCCTATTTTCAGGTTAGATGTAAATTTAGCAAAGTGCATCCCGGTCAATGACTAGATACAAACACATCCAAACTCGGCACGTCCACCCAGCCGCCTGTTTCATTGGATTGATGAGTTAAATCCATCAACAGTTGCGAGTATACGCCTTCCCGGAGGGAGGGTGTTATCGTCTGACCCCTGTCAATGCCTTTCACCCACTGGTCAACCACTCGCATAAACGGAGCCAGACGCCCATCCGTGTAGACTTGAGAAAACGCCAGCCGCTTGGGAATTTCTACTTCAGCGAGGGGTTTACCTGCTGGAGCTGCTAAAAGACGAAATCCATGGACGTAATCTTTCTGATTGTCACTTCCTAAGACTAACGTACCGCGATCGCCATACACCTCAACAAAATGTCCTCGCCCCTGGTACGTCACCGAACTGATGCAAAGCTGACAGAGCGTTCCATCTTCTAATTCCAGTATCAAGAGACAGGTGTCATCAGCGTCCACTGGCTTGAGCTTGCCATCTTCGGTTGGATCGGGGCGCTCTGGAATTGCCGTACTCAGTTTGGCACACAATCGGCGTATCGGACCAAACAACCAACTGATGTAATCAAAAGCGTGAGAACCTACGGCTCCCAAGGCTCCCCCGCCCTTATCTTTTTGGGCATACCAGTTCCAAGGGCGTTCCGCATCGGCACGGCTCGATACCAACCAGTCAATTTTAATCAAACGCTTTTGCCCGACATAGCCCTCTACCAGATGTTCTGCAAACAACTGCCATGCAGGGACGAAGCGGAATTCAAAATCCATCATTGCGACGACGCCCTCATCTGCCGCAATTTGGTAAAGCGTCCGCGCCTCAGTTGCGGAAAGCGTCGTGGGTTTTTCTAGCAG
>JAIUYC010000484.1 GCA_020216575.1 Coleofasciculus sp. S288
CAGGAGAACAACTGCTTAAGGGAATGGCTTGCTGATATCCCACTGGCAGCAATAAATCCAAACTTTCCAAAAGCCTGCTAGTTTTGCCTTCGTTCTGGATGTTTCCGGCAATCCCAATCCCACTTTTTAGTAAAGCACGGGTGAGTCCATTAGGATTGCCCGTTGTTTCTGCGGCAAGGCGATCGCTATAGTAAACCCTCGCTCTGGACAACCACAACAGGGGTAATCGAAGTACCCAGTAGACGCCGTAACTGACAGCGGCAACGACGCCAGCAATGCCGGAAACGAGGAGTGAGAGAAATCCCAGCCATGAGGGTAACTTGCGTTCTATCCAGCCGGATAGCTGCTCTCCCCAGCGAGCAACTTGCCAGTAAATTAAGTAGGGGATTTGGATAATCAGAACCCCCAGAGACATTAAGACAAAATCCCAGTTGAGAATATGTCCTAACTGATTGGCGTAAAGGGTGGCAATTTCATCATCTGCTAACTGCGAAAATAAGCCCTCACTTATCACAATTCGGGCAGTTTGGGGGAGATTGCCATACGTCAGTGCCACTGGGGCATCAGTTGGGAGGATACCTAACTTAGGCTGAGGAAGGCGTCGTTGGCGGCATACCCGTTGCACTACCCTCGCTGCCTCCGGACTGTGGCAAGACAGTTGTGTCAGGGATAGGGTTTGAAACCCATGAAACCCCTTCAACAATCCATCGATTAACCAGGGAGATGTAATCAGCAGGATTACCACCAAGATTCCCAATGTTAAAGTTGGGTCACGGTAGAAGGGTTGGAACGGTTCTAAAACGGGCAACTTCACCAAGATGAAGTTGGTGTTTTGCATGAGGAATCGAACTGTAAAGCGCAGCACCCAAAAGAACGCGATCGCACTAACAATTTCGATCGCCCAAAGGCGTATTAATTTGGAGGGTTTGAGAGGACTCCACTTTTGGGCGCGTCCGCTGTTGCGCCATTTACGACGTGCCCAAAAGTCTGAAGAGTCGGAAGTGGATGCTGGCGAGAAGGAAACGGGTTGGAGGTTTTCAGGTGTAGATGCTGAATTGATTCGAGAATTCTCTGATAGTGCCGTCTTAGCCAGCCTGGAAGCATCGGACGGTGTATCTGAAGCGTGAGGGGGGCGTTGTTGCCGTGCTTGTCCTGAAAATTGACCTTTCGTAGAACCTGCTGGCTGTTGTTTGATAGTAGAGGGTGTCCCTCGTGAAGGTGTTTTGGTTTGAGAGGAGGTTGGGGTAAAGGCTACAAACCCTGTTGGGTTGGAAGGGGTTGCAGATTGCACGTCAGTAGGCGGGTTTAAACCTTCCCCAGCCGCCAAGTCAGCCAGAGTAGCTGAAGCCCATTCTCTCACCGTGGGGTTCGGGTGGTGGGCGAGTTGTTGGCAAAGGGCGATCGCGTTTTCGGTATTCCCGTTACCTTGGTAAGCCATCACCAATGCTTGGGAAGCGCGTGTGACAAGGGAGTCGTCTAACTCCGTTTCACGGACGCCTTCGAGGTGAGCGATCGCAACTGAGTAATCTCCCTGGTTCAGGGCGTGTAGACCATCATCAAGCGACGGATTGGGAACAGAGGACATATTCTTCTTCCACTCTGTTTCTTAACATACCCTTAAGATGGCTATTAGCTATCATCCACTTCCCGTTTCCTCTATTCGTCTTTGAGTTCCTCAGAGACAAACGACGCTTCTGGCTGTTCTTTTCTTTCTTTATCAAAAGGTCTATTTAATTCACATCCAAAATTATCTGGACTCAAACTGCAACCATATGGATCGGATAAGGTTTCTTGCAATCTGAACCCCCATTTAGAACTTCTTAAAGTTATATCTCCTGCCCATGTTATTAAAATAGCTACGATATTTACTATTAGCAGTTTTTGGAACAGAGGGGTTGTCATTTGTGTCTTCCTCAAAATTATAGTTGTGTTTTTTTTCATGATAGAGGTGGTGCATGCCGTGTTTTTTACTTACTGGTTTTAAATTGCAGCCTCTGAGGTAAATACTCTTGCATCATTCAGCTAACTCTCTCACTTCCCTTGAATAAAGAGAATGAGAGAACAAAATAAATTTTTAATGGGCAGATTTTATGTCGAAACACACTTGAAAAATCTTATAATTATTATTTATTCAGTGTTAAACCTAGGCAATTTACTTCTGTAATTCCCCTGGAGACATACTCATTTTTTGTAGCATTATCAGCTAGTTAGTGCTAGGTAGTTTACTGAATTATCAAAAAAATCAAGCTGATATAAACCTTAACATTTAATTAGCGATCGCAGAAAATTATCTACAGGCTTACGAGGGCATCGCAACTATTCTCTGTTGAAAGTAAAAAATAGAGTTGATGAACCTATACCAATCCCACTCAATTACTCACAATAAAACATTCCATTTCCCCTTATATGGGTATGGTCATGCTTACCTAAATAGGAAAAATAATGTAATTTTGCAAGGCGTGTAAATTCTTCCTAAATTGGCAATTGAGAAGGGGGAAACTTGGATATTTTTAATTTTGTAACTATACTGGACAAAATCATCCTGTAAGCTGCAACTTCAGGGCGTATGTAGTAGTGGGGCTAGCGAGTAAGCTGGTGCGTGACTTGGACGAAAGCAGCTACAGACGATGAAAATGAGCGCAAAAGCTAGCGTCAGTAATCCCCCACATACTGTTCACCTTTACAGGAAAACTCCATGTCAAATTCCTTGACGTTTCGATCCGCTTGGACTAGGTTGAAAAATCGCGAGATCGACTGCGAAGAAGCCTTACAGCTACTAGTAGATGAAAAAGGAGTTGTCAACCTTGACGTATTGGATTCAGAAGTTAGCGCCCGCTTCTTTCGAGAAATCCCTAATCGCAGCGATTTACCTCCTGTAATTCCCCTACTTCTGTGGCGCAGTTGTTACTACTTAGGTTGCCCAGTTGCTCTGACAGAAAATGAAATCCAAAAACTGAGCGATCGCACATTCACCAACATCAAAATTATCCCCATTGCCGATAAAAGCTATCGAGCTTGGTATCTCAGCCAAACCTTCAACTCAAACAGCATTAGCTCCACCTCAGCCGTCAATCCTCTCACCGGTGAAGCAGAACCAGAGGACATCACAGAAACCACAGAACTCTATCTCAAGAAAGCAGACGACCAGATATCCCGAATTAAAACCATTATTTCAGGTGCCCTGCGCAACCGAGCCAGCGATATTCATTTAGAACCCGCACAGGAAGGATTGCGCGTTCGCTATCGCATTGACGGCATTCTGCGAAGTATTACCACGCTCTCACCCGATGTCAGTCGTAGGGCAATTGTTGCTCTCAAAGTGATGTGCGACATGGATATTGCGGAAAGCCGCCGTCCTCAAGACGGACGCATTGGCGAGAATTATACCTCTGGAGAAGAAACAGAATTGGGGCTGGACATGCGAGTGAGTACTCTCCCCTGTGTGGGTGGAGAGAAAGCCGTAATTCGCTTACTCCCAAGGCGAAATCCCTTCTCTGGGTTGGAACAGTTGGGATTTTCCGCCACAAAGTTAGCTCTGTACACCAGTTGGTTGCAGCAACCTCAAGGAATCATTATTCTCACCGGTCCAACGGGTTCAGGAAAAACCAGTACGCTTTACAATTCTCTGCAATCTGTTGCCACCGAAAATGTAAATGTGGTGACAGTGGAAGACCCTGTAGAGTATATCTTGCCCCGCATTACCCAAACCCAGGTGAATGAGGCGGCTGGCATGACCTTTGCCGCAGGTATGAGAGCAATTTTGCGCCAAGACCCGGATATTATCATGGTGGGGGAAATTCGGGATAGTGAAACGGCGGAGACTGCAATTCGAGCTGCACTGACAGGACATTTAGTGCTAACCACATTGCACACCAATGACGCGGTAAGTGCCATTCCTCGTCTCAAAGATATCGGGCCTGACCCTGGTTTAGTTAGCGATGCACTATTAGGAATTGTTGCCCAGCGCTTAGTGCGCAAAATTTGCCCCCACTGCGCCGAACCTTACACCCCAACGGAAGCGGATTTGCAGAGGTTAGGCTTGTCCATGGAGGAAGCAAACCCCCAAGCATGGCGTCAAGGAAAAGGTTGTTCCAAGTGTTTTAACTCCGGCTACTTTGGGCGCGAGGCCGTGGTGGAGTTATTGAATGTGGATTACACGGTGCGGCAGTTGATTTACGAAGGGACAATGACGCAATTGCACCGTTACTTAAGTCAAAGCAATTTTGAATCATTCCGGATGGCGGCAATTGAGAAGGTGACTCAGGGGGTGACGACACTTGAAGAAGTGCTGCGTGTATTGCCCCATAGTGCTCTGGCTCTCAAACCGATTAGCGTCAGTTAATCTTTCATAAGATATAGCAAAAGGCAGAGGGCAGAAGACAGTTGTTCGACAGGCTCACCAATCGGGCAGAAGGGATGCATATTGACTGGCCAAGGTTTCAGGATTCTGCTTTGTCCTAATCGCCTTGGCGACTGCTATACCATTCAGTCTCATGGTAGAACTTGCATGTTGCCTGCGGCTGACAGGCGAGACGTCTGTCCTACGTTTGACGTTTGAACGCAATTTGGATGATACAAAATCCGCCTCTATAATACCATTTGGGTTTAAATATGACACAATTTATCGGTGGGTAGGGCGGGTTTTGAACAAAATTTATTGGTGTATGCCCCAGTTAAACCCCTAAGCCCGCCCCTACAAATGTGACATTCATAAC
>JAIUYC010000485.1 GCA_020216575.1 Coleofasciculus sp. S288
GGGCGGGTTTCACCGAGATATCTGCTTCCCACGGCTTAATTCAATAAACCCGCCCGTACTCCAATCATGTGAGAACCACTATAAGTCTAGGGGTGCAGCCAATTAAAAGATAAAAGTAAAATCCTCTTTCTTTTGCCTTTTTACTTTTTACTTTTAACTTAAAAGGTGGTCATAACGGGAGGCACTGATGTCGCGAACTGATGAGATTTTAGAGTTTTGGTTTGGCAAACCAGACGACGCGGAGTATGGCAAACGCCGCAAGGTTTGGTTTACTAAAAATCCAGACTTTGACCAAGACGTGCGATCGCGTTTTCTGAACGATTACCAGCAAGCGGTTGTCGGTCAACTGGACGACTGGAAGGCAACACCCCAAGGCTGTCTGGCACTGATTATCCTGCTCGATCAATTCCCCCGCAATATGTTTCGGGGTCAACCCCAAGCCTTTGCCTCCGACTCCCAAGCCCTTGCTTATGCTCAGCACGCCGTCAATCAAGGCTTTGACCAAGAACTTCTTCCAATACAGCGCTGGTTCATCTACATGCCATTTGAACACAGCGAGAACCTAAATGACCAGCGTCAGTGCGTCGAGTTGTTTTCAACGCTGAAAGAGTACCCTGAATGTACCAGTGGTGTCGATTACGCTTACCGCCACCTCAGAGTAATCGAACGTTTTGGGCGTTTTCCCCATCGCAACGAAATTCTGGGGCGAGAAACAACTCCAGAAGAAGCAGAGTTTCTCAAGCAACCTGGTTCGTCATTTTAGGTGTAGGGCAGCAGTTTGTTGTACCCTTTGAATGCAACTAAGTATGAATGTCACTGACTTAAGAAAGAGAATTAAGAAACTCAACTCTCATCACCACCTCTCAACCCTTGTGCAGGGGGTCTGGGGGGAAATCCCCCCAAGCTGGGTTTTCTATAAGCGACTATTTTTCACTTAAGTTAGTGCCATTCAACCTAGTATTAACGTTTCAACCACACCGCTCCTTCGCCACCCACAAACCATGACTAATCGGGAGAATCTGCGCCAGCTTCTGCTACAACTCGACGAGCGGGGCTACAAAGCTTATCACGATATCAAGGGCAGCTACCAATTCCCAGATTTCACCTTAATTATTGATCGCGTTCAGGGAGATCCGTTTGCAACTCCCAGCCAGGTGCGGGTGCAACTACCGCAGTCAGTGGCTGGGTTTCCCCCTCATCTCTATCAAATCCCCAGTCGAGAAATTGCCCTGCGAGATTACCTCACTCGCTCGTTTTCCCGTGCTGCACGCCATATTAGCAGTCGGCGGGGGACGGGTAGCAGTGGGCTGATTGCCATTGTCCCTGTCGGACAATCGGTTCTCGATCGCACCTCCGCCTTCGTTACGGATACAATCGTTGAAGTGCGGTTTGTTGTTGGACTCCCTGCTCAGGGGCGTCGGATTGCGGGGCGTCAGGCAGCACAAATGCTGTGCGACGATATTCCTCGACTAGTTGAGCAATCTCTCAAGTATCAATCCCTAGATGCTGCTGCGATCGAGCATCACGTTGAAACCGTTGAAGATGCAGATTGGTTGCGCCAGGAGTTGGCAGAACGAGGACTGGTTGCCTTTATTCCAGATGGTGCTATTCTGCCACGACGCAGTGGCGTTAATGACCAACCGTTGTCTAGTGACGCCGTACCCTTCCAATCTCCCACAACCTTGCGAGTTGAATTCACCTGTCCGAATCGGGGCTTAATTGCTGGCATGGGTATCCCTGCTGGTGTCACCCTGATTGTTGGCGGTGGCTATCACGGCAAGTCTACGTTACTCAGGGCAATCGAGTTAGGAGTTTACAACCACATTCCTAACGATGGGCGCGAACTCGTTGTCACCCATCCAGCCGCTGTGAAAATTCGGGCTGAGGATGGGCGTAGTGTTGCGGGTGTCGATATTTCTCCGTTTATCAATCATCTGCCTCAAGAGCGCTCCACCCGTCAATTTTCCACAACGAATGCGAGTGGTAGTACGTCGCAAGCAGCAAATATTATCGAAGCACTGGAAGCCGATGCCAAGTTACTGCTAGTCGATGAAGACACGGCGGCGACTAACTTTATGATTCGCGATCGCCGCATGCAGCAGTTGATTGCCAAAGACAAAGAACCCATCACTCCCTTCATTGACAAGGTGAGGCAATTGTATACGGATTGTGGCGTTTCGACCATCTTAGTGATGGGCGGTAGCGGCGATTACTTTGACGTGGCAGATACCGTAATTGCCATGGAGAACTTCCAACCCCAGGATGTCACAGAAAAGGCAAAGGCGATCGCTCAAACCAACAAGACAGAACGTGCCTCTGAAGGTGGCGAACAGTTTGGGCAGATTACCCCACGAGTTCCTTTACCCGAAAGTATTGATCCCAGTCGCGGGCAGCGATCGGTGAAAGTGAAAGTTCGGGATGTGGATGAAGTGGTGTTTGGGACTGAGGAGATTGATTTATCGGCAGTCGAACAGATTGTAGAGAAAGGGCAATTGAGAGCGGTTAGTCAAGCCATTGTCTATGCTAAGCGAGAATACATCAACGGGCAACGCCCACTGCCAGAAATTCTCGATTGCGTCATGAGTAGTATTGAAGCTCAAGGATTAGATGTTCTCACCACTTTACCCGAAGGAGACTTAGTCCTATTCCGCCGCTTCGAGCTTGCAGCTGCGCTCAATCGCTTGCGTACCCTCAAAGTTCGGTAACTTAGGCAACGGCTGAATCTGGCGAAACACTGACTTGAAGCTTACAGATTGCTTTTAAAACCTGAAGTAACTGAATTGCCCGTTCTATTTCAAACAGGTGTAAAGGTGGCATAAGTTGATACGTCGGGGGAGTTTCTTGTCTAAGATACACAAACTGATAATTCAATCCATTAGTCACTAGCCCCCAAACTGATTCTTGATACTCCAAACTTGTATAAGCATATGTCAGGAGATGAGGTAAACCGACTGATACATCAACCGAGCTATTTTTAGATTCGATTAACAAAATCCAGAAGGGTTGACTCCCTGCTAGAGCAGTTTTATTGATGGCTAAAATGTCAAACCGCCCCGTGATAAATGTGTCTTCATACTCTATAACAATTCTTGCGATCGCTTCTTCTAAACTAAGCTCAACTGGAAATCGATAGAAGCCAGCCAATCGGAGCAGGGGAAAGATGCTCAAAACCTTTACTAAGCCCTCTGAAACCTTATCGGCAGTCAAGTAGTTATCGAAATCAGTAGCAATTTGAATTAGTTCCTGATTTTCATAAGCTGTAAGAGACTCAAGGGATAGCAGAGTCGAATATGAACCCATGGGTTGCTTCTGAAAACCCAAAAGACGGTGCACTTCTTTTAAGGTTAGTTTTTCAGCATTAAGAGTTGTCATTTTTTTACCTACTGACTTATTAATTTCAGGCTTCTTATTCCCAGACAATTCGCAAATCTAATATAAAACCTGGTAAGACCTCTTCTCCTGATAATTCGGTCGGAGATTCCAGCAACTCTACAGCTTGTTCTAGACGATAAATTTCAACTCGGCGGGTTTTTCGGTCAATTAACCAACCGAGCCTAACTCGGTTATCCATATATTCTTGCATTTTGGCTTGGGTTTCTTTTAACGTATCCGTCGGTGACATTAACTCCAATACAAAATCAGGAGCAATTGGAGGAAATTTCTCTTTCTGTTCTGGAGTAAGTGCCTCCCATCGTTCTTTCTTAACCCATGAAACATCGGGAGAACGGTCTGCACCATTAGGAAGTTTGAAACACGTTGAAGAATCGAAAACTTCTCCAGGGTTAGTCTGTTCATTCCACAGACAAAATCGAGTCGTTAGTTTGGCATTACGTTTTCCGGTTTCTCCTCCCGTGGGGGACACGATGATTATTTCTCCTTTGGCATTGCGTTCAAATTTTACATCTGGGTTGGCTCGACAAAGCTGGTAAAATTGGTCGTCTGTTAGTTTAATAATCGGGTTGAGGTTGAGAGTAATTGCTGTCATCACAATTTGAGAGGTGAGAAGGTTGGCAGAGTTGCTAAACATTCTACGCAATCGCTAATCGATTCGCTGTTCTGAAGTCCTACAACCTGTCAGTGAAGAGGAGGTAAGCTGCTCCACATCTAGTTTGCACTAGCGTTGTTGACAAAAATCTTGTGGGATGGGCATCTTGCAAGCCCGTCATAACTGATAGGCTGAGATTAAGTGAGGGTAGAATCAGCAAAGATGTCCCAGATGTTTGTACAAGGCGAAACGATTGTCGCGATCGCAACGGCTGTTGTCCCGCAACAGGGCAGCGTCGGGATTGTGCGGATGTCGGGGAAAGATGCGATCGCGATCGCGCATACCTTATTCCATGCACCAGGGCATCAGGTTTGGGACACTCACCGCATTCTCTACGGCTACATCCACCATCCCCAAACGAAACAAATGGTGGATGAAGCGCTGTTGCTCATCATGCAAGCCCCCCGTTCCTACACTCGTGAAGATGTAGTCGAGTTCCATTGCCACGGCGGTATCATACCAGTTCAGCAGGTGTTGCAGTTGTGCATCGAGCAGGGAGCGAGGCTGGCACAACCGGGAGAGTTTACCCTGCGGGCGTTTTTGAATGGGCGCATCGATTTGACTCAAGCAGAAAGTATTGCAGACTTAGTGGGTTCTCGTTCCCCAGCGGCGGCGCAAGCTGCACTAGCAGGGATTCAGGGGAAGTTAGCTGTACCCATTCGCCA
>JAIUYC010000486.1 GCA_020216575.1 Coleofasciculus sp. S288
AGTCAAACGTTTCCGCTTCAGCCATCCGGATCAAACCTGCAACCAGTCCGGGTGTTGGCTGGGTATCGGCATCCATTCCCAAAATCCACTGGCTGTGGGAGGAACTATGCAAATATCCCGTGTGCAACGCCCAAGGACGCCCTACCCAGCCTAGAGGTAAAGGATCGTCGTTAATCAAGCGAAACCGAGGGTCTTTCTCTTGGGCATCCTTAACCAGTTCTGGTGTCCCATCCGTTGAGTAGCTGTCCACAACGATAATTTCCCGAACTTCATAACTCTGCTGAGTTAAGCCCTGTAAACAGGGTGTCAGGCGTTCTCGTTCGTTGAGCGTAGGAACCACCACACTGACAGCACCGAGTTGTTCGGGTGTGGGGGTTCGGGGTTCGATGGGAGGACAACGTCCTGGACCTTTGATCAGGCGCGAGAGCAAGATGAATGCAGCGGGTATCTGGAGGAGTAACAGGACTATTGCCAGGAAGCCAGCCGCCGACGATGAAAGAATCACTGTTGACTCACTGACTGTAGTTGCAATCCCAATCACTTGGGCATAACTCCCATCGGAGCTACTGAAACTTTGGCAGTCTGACTCTGAACTGGAGCGTTTTGGCGTTGGTCTAGTGGCATTGATGTTGCTGTTGCTGAAGCCATCCAGCACAGAATCAGCGCAGGAACAACGCCGAATAGGACGCTCAACCCGACTGGAATCCAAAGCCCCGTGCCAAACACAGTCATGACAGCACTAAAAGCAATGTTACTGATATAAACAGCTAGGGGGAATGCCAATTGCGAACGTGATAAAACAATAGGCGTTTTCTTCCAAAACAAGGCTGCCACACTCATAAACAGCCCACCCGTGGCGAACCAACCTGCAAAGTTGCGGTAGGGTGTTCCAAAAAAGGAACCAACTTGTCCGAAGTGCCAAAAGGGATAAGCGGTTTGGCTCATGGCTGGGTCGAGGGCGAAGTCCCAGGACGTCAGGAGTATTGCCCCTAAAGCGATGCCTAGGATTTGACGCAAAAAGCCGACCGAGTTCCCGGTTTTTACAGTGGCGTCGATTGCAGCACGAGCCATCAAATAACAAACAAATCCCATATAGAACCAGGAAAGAGGAACCGTGAAGGGGACAAGCCCTGCTACTTTGTAGCCTAAACCACTTAAGTAGCCATACTCCCCAAAGGGGAAGCCGGTACTAGTACCCAGCAATTCACTCCCCAAAGAAAGACAAACGGCAGGCACCATGAATGCCAGCCATTGCCACAGTCCTAGGGTTCGGTAGGCATAGATTGCTACGGCTGCCGCCCCCAGAAGGATATTGACGACCCCACCCCCAGACATTGACCATGCAAACGTCTTCTGCCCAAACGTTCCTAATCCTGCAATCAGTTCCGGGTTGGGTAAGACAATCAGTAGCCCCGCTAGTCCAAAGGCCATTGCCAAAATATGGCCGATGAGGAAGACGCGCTCAAGATAAACCAGTTGCTTCATTAGAAACTCCTAACACGGTGAAAACCCGGTGGTCGTGCTTTTCCGGGAAGACGCTGCATCTCGTTGGGACGCAGCCAAGAAATTTTTGCGTGCAGCAATATACTTAGTTGTTTAATAGTTTACAAATGTTTAAGAAAAATTCCTCGTGTTGGAAGTGAGATTCTGGCATGATACTCAAATCTCAGGGGCAAGCCAAACGAATTGACCCCGCGAAGGCAAGGGCGTGCTCGATATTCTCCAACCAACCCGCCGCACTCAGTCACCCCATTACGAAGCAATGCTAAAAGGCAGTAACAAGGCGTAAAGGTGGAATGGGTAGAAAATCGTTAAGATATTGGCAGTAACCTTACTTTTGCAACTGTTGTGTTGCAGCGCAAGCCTAGTTAGGTTAAGTTTGCTATCCGCTGTCGGTTTCATGGCATCTGTACCCAACATGACTTCACCTGTTTCAGACAACGCAAAGAATGTGATTCGCGCCGTTCAATACCGCGATCTGGAGGCGATTGAATCACTGGCTCTAGAAGCAACTGAGGCGGATGGCAACAGTAGCTCAGTTGGCTTCGTTCGGCAATTACAGCAGCTTCGACGCTGGTATGGACTGCTCAAGTTTTTGAGTTGGTTTCCCAATCCTTACCAGTACAACTTTTGCATGTATGTCGCTGAAGCTTTTCAGCAGATTCGCGGGCTGATTAAGGTTTCGCCGTTTAATCGCGCCCGTAGCACTTGGCGAGTGGAGCAGGTATTAGTCGATCCAAATGCCCCACAGTTAGGAAACAGATCAGCCTCCCTGGAAATAGGCTCCGGACTATTGCGCTATTGCTTCGAGACGATTTGGGAGGCGCGAACCTGGATACTGGAAGTTAATATTCATCACCAATCCACATTAGCCCTGTATCGGCAAAACGGATTTCAGCCCTTAGCCCAACTGACGTATTGGGCGATCGCACCCGAGGTTATCGCAGAATTGGCAGAACACGAACCAGATTTGCCTAACCTGCTCCCTGTCAGCAATGCGGAAGCCCAACTCCTTTATCAGCTGGATACGGCGTCAATGCCGCCTTTAGTCCGCCAGGTATTTGACCGCCATCTCCAAGACTTTAAAACAAGTTTCGTAGGGGCGCTTCTTTCCCAAATTCAGCAGTGGTTTACTCACACCGAAGTAGTCAGGGGTTACGTGTTTGAACCGCAGCGCAAGGCAGCCATCGGTTATTTTCAGGTGAAGATGTGCCGCAATGGCGATCGCGCTCACGAAGGCGAGTTGACGGTTCACCCCGCTTACACTGACTTGTATCCAGAGTTACTCGCTCAAATGGCACGCATTGTCCAAGAGTGTCCGCCGCAATTGCTCCAGCTTGCTTCTGCTGACTACCAATCCGAACGGGAAGAATATCTGGAACAATTGGGAGCAGAGCGGATTGAGCATACCCTACTGATGTCCCGCTCCGTTTGGCACAAACTGCGGGAAGCTAAGCCGGTTTCGTTGGAAGGCTTGCAGTTGTCGGAAGTCCTGCAAGGGCTACAGCCAGCCCGAACCCCAGTTCCCAGTCGCATTGCTTGGTGGAAGTCTATTTCCAAAAAGCCTCATGTGGCAGCAAAGATGGATAAATCGGGTTCTGCTTCAGCCTCTCCCAGTTCTATCTCCAAGGAGGCTAAACCTTCGAGTGAGTCTCTGGGGGCTAAGGACTAGACGCAAGCAGGGGGATCTCCCGGAGACAGGGGAGGATTTTTAGGGGCGGGTTCTTTTTGTCAATCTGCACCAGTGGTCTGTCAAGCAATTTTTGATAGGTTCGTAGTAGGCGCTTTAGCGAATCGAGCGCTTACTACGAGCAGGATAAGCAGTCATCAAATCAAACTTGATACTCTACTGGGAGTTTACTAGTCCTTTGTAAAAGCCGACAATTCGCGTAAACTTCTAGGTACGCTTATGTACGGCAGATGCAAAGAATTTCGGCACTGGGTTTGGATATAGGAAGTAAACGCATCGGCGTGGCTGGATGCGATTTCACAGGTCTGATTGCCAGTGGTCTGACTACGATTGATCGCACGTCCTTTGACCAGGATGTGGCACAGTTACGCGAATGGGTTGAACAGAGGGAAGTGCAAGTACTCGTCGTTGGTTTGCCCTATTCGATGAACGGAACGCTGGGAACCCAGGCGAAAAAGGTGCAAAACTATACTAAAAGACTGGCAGCAGCGCTTCAGTTGCCTGTAGAGTATGTGGATGAGCGATTGAGTTCCTATGAGGCAGAAGAACTCCTGAAAGCTGAAAAGCGATCGCCCTCTCGCAACAAAGGGTTGATTGACCGTAAAGCAGCTGCCATCATCTTGCAACAGTGGTTAGATATGCGCCGCTCAGCCAATCGGCGAATTGGAGATCAGACGCCATGAGCCGTGTTCCTACTCCTTTTCCGAATCCCTGCCCTCCAGTTCCTAGCCCCTTCCCAGTTAGCGTGATAACATGGGAAGTTGCTGGATTACTATAAACTAAATCTATACCATGTCTCTGACGCAAGAGCGCAAGCACGAAATTATTGAAGGCTACCAAATCCACGAAACCGACACTGGCTCGGCACACGTCCAAGTGGCTATGCTCACCGAGCGCATTAATCGCCTGAGCGAACATCTGAAACAAAACCAAAAAGATCATTCGTCCCGACGGGGACTGATGAAGATGATCGGTCAACGGAAGCGTTTGCTGTCCTATCTTCGCAACGAAGAACCAGACAAGTACAGCGCCCTGATTCAACGCTTAGGACTTCGCGGATAAATAAGCGTATGTCTACTGAACCATCGCGTGAACCGTTGCCGTTTGAACCGCGTCAGAAGCGCCAAAAACCTGCTAAAGAGCAATCAAACCCTACACCTAGTCAAAAAGCCCAAAAAACGTCTAATCAGAAGCCTCAAAAAGCTGCAAAACCTAAATCGGCACCTGCACCTGCTAAAACAGTGGCGAAGAAGGACAAGCCGACTTCAGCGACTAGGGAATCGATGACAATTCCCGATGCAGTTAGCAAGCGGATGGCGCGTCGCATGGCTATACTGTCTGGAATTCCAGCAGTTCTAGGCATATCCACGTTTTTTGTCAGCTATTTTTTGGTCAAAAACGCTGGACTAAAGCTCCCCAATGTGGCGGTGGTTCTTGTAAGCATGGGCTTTTTTGGTCTAAGCGTTTTGGGATTGAGCTATGGAGTGATCTCCGCCTCTTGGGATGAGGAGATG
>JAIUYC010000487.1 GCA_020216575.1 Coleofasciculus sp. S288
CGGGAATTCTAGCTTGGGAAATCCTCACAAAACTAGAACCCCAAAACCCACTACTTCGCTGTCGATAAGGTACGGCGCTTGGTCACCATCTGGAAGGTTTCAATGATGTCACCTTCAGTCCAGTCATTGAACTTATTAACGCCGATGCCACATTCGTAGCCAGCATTAACCTCGCGGGCATCCTCTTTCATCCGTTTCAGGGAGTCAAGCGTACCTTCATAGATGACTTTACCGCCTCGATGCACCCGCAGCTTACAGTTGCGGATTACTTTACCCGACTGGACGTAGCAACCAGCAACCTTGTTGTGACCGATGCTGAAGACAGCACGCACTTCGACTTGACCTAGCGCCTCTTCCACCAGTTCTGGCTCCAAGAGACCTTCCATTGCGCCTTGGATGTCTTCTAGCAGCTTGTAGATGATGTTGTATTCCCTCACATCTACACCCGCTTCGTCGGCAGCTTGTCTTGCACCGCTAGCAAGAGTGGTATTGAAGCCAACGATTACGGCACCACTAGCAGCAGCCAAGTCGATATCCGTCTCAGTGACTTCGCCAGGGGCAGCCAACAACAAGCGGAGTTGCACTTCGGTTTGGGGGAGTTGTTTGAGCGCTCCCACAATGGCTTCCACCGAACCTTGAACGTCTGCTTTCAAGATCAAGTTGAGTTCTTTCAACGCGCCTTCTTGAGCTTGGGCTGAGAGGGTAGCAAGCGAGATGCGCCCTTGCATGAGACGGGATTGCCGTTGTTTTTCTGCTCTTTGGGTTGCGATCGCTCGTGCTTCCTTCTCACTTTGGAAGACTTCAAACTCATCGCCTGCCGCAGGCACCTCACTTAAGCCCAACACTTCCACAGCAAAGGATGGCGTAGCAGCTTCCACTCTTTGACCTCGGTCATCAACCATCGCTCGGACTTTACCAAAGGCAGACCCGGCCACAAGGATATTGCCCACACGCAGAGTACCATTTTGTACCAACAGTGTGGCAACCGATCCTCTCGTTTTATCTAGATTGGCTTCGATGACCGTACCTTTTGCGGCTCGATCCGGGTTGGCTTGGAGGTCAGAGATTTCTGCTACTAACAGAATCATTTCCAACAGTGTATCCAGGTTTTCGCGTTGGATCGCGCTGACAGGAACCATAATCGTGTCACCGCCCCACTCTTCCGACACCAAACCATATTCGGTTAATTCTTGCTTAACGCGATCGGGTTGGGCTTCAGGTTTATCAATTTTGTTGATGGCAACCACAATGGGAACTTCAGCCGCTTTGGCGTGACTAATGGCTTCCACTGTTTGAGGTTGGACGCCATCATCGGCAGCTACAACCAGAATGGCGATGTCGGTGACTCGCGTTCCCCTTGCCCGCATTGCGGTGAAGGCTTCGTGACCAGGGGTATCAAGGAAGACCACTTTCTGGTCTTGACCGTCATTTTCCACATTCACATGGTAAGCACCGATGTGCTGGGTGATGCCACCCGCTTCACCTTGAGCCACCTTGGTATGGCGAATGGCGTCGAGTAGAGAGGTCTTGCCGTGGTCTACGTGACCCATAATTGTTACTACTGGTGGGCGACGTTGGAGGTTTTCCAGGTCTTCCACGTCCAGCATTTCAGTGACTTTGCGGGCTTGCTCTTCAGGCTGGGCTGTGTCGAGCTGGACTCCCAACTCCTTACCCACTAGAGTGAGGGTCGGAATATCTAAGCTTTGAGTGATACTGACTGCCATGCCTTTAAGGAACAGGATTTTGACAATTTCTGTATCCTGAGCGGCTAGGGCTTCAGCTAGCTCTTGAACCGTCATACTGCCTGTAACCACTAGCCTGTCTGGACGTTCGCGTTTCGGCTCCGATTCGTGGTGTCGATTGCGATCGCGTGAGCTAGTAGACTTTTTAGTCTTAGCGGCAGTTGCAGTCAAAGCAGCCATGACAGGCGACTTAGTAGGTGATGCCTTTGGTTTTGCGGGACGAGCAACAGCGAGGTTTGCCTGGATAGGAGCATCGAGATCAAGTTCTGTATCATCCCAAACCTCTTCCTCATCAATATCGAGGATCGGCTTAGCACGCTTGACCTTGATGCCAGCCTTACCAGACTTGGCTTTAGAGTCTTGCCCCTCATCAATTTCTTCTTCCTGCCGCTTGTTCCCAACCTTAACTGGCCGAGGCAGTTTCGGGCGCTCCAGTAGTTCTTCCGGTTCGTTGAATACCTCTTGTTGTTCCTCTTCCACTACCTCGGATTTGGCTGTAACCAAGGCAGGCTTCGGAAGAAGGGCAACTGAAGGAGTTTCGGGTTTGACTGGATGTGTGGGTTTGGGTCGCCGCAGTTCTAGCATCGGTTTAGCTTTAGGAGCTTCCTGCTCCGATGCAGAGGCAACTTTTGCGGGACGAGCTGGTTTTTTAGCCGCCGTTTCCGTTGCCGTCTCAACGGGCTTATTGCCCTTTGGCTTAACCCAATCGCGCTTCTTGGCAGACTGTTCTTCCTGACTTACCTCAGGTGTGAGAGCTACCGATGAGACAGCTCTCATGGGTGGTTTAACCCGTTGGGGTTTTTCGAGAACTGCTTTCGTTTCTGATGCAGTTTCCGAATGTTTCTCTTCCACCACCTTCAGTTCTAGCGCTTCTCCAGTATGCTTCGGAGCAGTGGCAACTAAAAGAGTTTCAGGTTCAACTGGATGTGCTGGTTTAGGTCGCCGCAGTTCTGGCATCGATTGGGCCTGTAAAGACGCGCCCGGAGGCGTCTTTACATTAGCTTGTTCGGATGAAGGGGCAACGTTTCTGGAACGAGCTGATTTTTTAGCCGTCGTTTCCGTTGCTGTCTCCCCCAATTGATCGACTCTTTGATCGACCCTATCACGTTCCAGTTCAGGCTGCTCCGATTGAGTCAGTTCAGGTGTGGGAGCCACAGGCGGAATTGGTCTGACAGGCGGTTGAGCCAGTTCTGAGATGGCTTTCGCCTTGAGTGCAATTTCCGATTCCTCGTTTGCCTGAGGAGTACCAGCGTCGTCTGCCTTAACCACTGGCGTTTCAGACCGATGTGTGCTTGATTGAGTTGGTGTCATCGGCTTCATTGGTGAAACCGACGGGGGATAGGGTCGAGGGGCTTGAAGAGAGTCTATTGGAGATTGAGAAGAGCGGGTAGCTATTCGAGATTCTTTTGAATTGTTCCGCTCTGAAGTCTTGGGTTTACGAATTTCCAAAATTTGCTGTTTGTGGGAAAGATGAGGTTTGGGTGGTGCTTGGGCGGCAACTGATTCCCTTCCTGAGAACCCTGCAATAACAGTACGTTTTTCTGTCGCCGCACGAATGCGCTCTGCATCCGTTTCTCTAACGGTGCTGCTATGGCTTTTTACTGCAATGCTGAGCTGGTTGCAAATTGCTAACAGCTCTTTGTTATCCAAGTTTAATTCCTTTGATAGCTCGTAAATTCTTACTCTGTCGTTATTCATTCACTCCCCTCCTCACTCGTTTTAACTAACTATTTGCCTAGAAATTAATGGCATATTTATTCCTCCTACATTGAAAATCTGGAAAATATCCAAAAGCTTTTATAAAAATTGATAAAGAGCGCTAAAGTATTAAATATAGGTTACCAGAAGTAAAAACACGGGCAGATTCAGTTTCTTGTCAGCTCTGATTCTGAATTGCCATACTGTTTCTACCCCCGCTCCACTCTCTTACTAAATAGCTGGTAAGCTAGTTCTAGCACTTCCCCAGGCTATCAGGGCAGTATGAGTCAAAGTTTTGTCTTGAAAATACAGCTATTGGCGTAAGTTTAATCCGTGCAATAATAGTAACAATTTCATTCTCTAGCTTTAAGCCCAGCTACTTTTTGGAAGAAGAACCAATCGCTAAGTTGTTACTGAACTACACTATCACCCAACCCAAAAGAGAGTAGAGCTGTGGATTAATCTACCTTCTAATAGGTTAAAGGGAATGCTCTCCTGCTAAATTGAGTGAAACCGAACCGCTTTTTGGTGGATTATCCGAATCCCTTGCATGTAACTCTAGCGCATCTGTTCAAGACTAATAGCTAGTCTGATGCCGCAACGGGAAATCGTAGTAACCACAAATCAGATTGAGCGACTGTTTTTTCCTAGGGCGCGATCGCGAGCGCTACTCCTTGCAAGTAACAGGGATGTTCCAGCTCTATGCCGATTGTAGATCTAACTATAAAAATGATCAAACGTTAAAACATAATTAAGCTAAAAGTGCAGCAGACGGGGACTGGAGTCTTGCTCCCCTCTCCTCATCTTGGGAGAGGGGCTGGGGGTGAGGGCTTATAAAAGTGACATGCTCCCGGCAAAATTCCGCTCACCCGTTCTCAGAACGTCAAGGCCAAAGGCTTCGCCACCAAGGAGTCGATTCGCCCTGAGTAAGATTGGTTTTCTTGCGGATATCCTGGATATTCCACCCTGTGAGCTTGGCTAATGTCTCGGCCTCCCGTTCCAATCGTTGCTTTAAAGACTGTTGATATTCTCGTCCCGCTGGACAATTCATCTCTCCAGTAAAAGGATGGCGCAAGATATATCGTCCCTGAAACTGTTGGCGGTTTGACGTTTCTTGGAACATCAAATCTTCTGGGAACGTATCACGGGTATAGCGGACGTGCAGGCGAGTAATAAACACATTGTTAGGCGCGTTGGGATTGAGCCAAAAAACACCCGCTTTCCTCAGTTCTTCAGGAGACAGAGGATCGGCTGCACAGGG
>JAIUYC010000488.1 GCA_020216575.1 Coleofasciculus sp. S288
TCGGCTTCAAACAACGTTTGCTGTTCGGCGGCGGTGAGATAGCCGCGCAATTGCTGAATGAAGCGGAGAAAATCATCAATGCTCAATCCCGATTGGTCTTCGCCGGTGCCGTCAATCCCCATGCGCTCTTGGAGCATGTCTTGCAGCAGCCGTAGACCTTGACGCCGTTCGGTGAGGTTTTCTTCAGGCAGCGCTAGCAATTCCAGGATGCGGTAGGGGCGAAGCTTGTAGAGGTCAGCTTGAATCTCTCCGCGTACTGAGGGGAATAAGCCCTCCCGCAAAAGTAGTTCTTGACCAGTTTCCAGAGAGGTCGCTGCATTTTCATACTGGCCTTGCTGCCATTGCTCTCGACCGAGTTCCAAGCAGGCAAGAGCCAGGGTTAAAACAATGTCCGCTCGAACCAGTTGGGGGTCTCCCAAGCGACCCTTATCCAAATTAATGCTCTCGCGTGTCCCCAGATAAGGTTGCCCCAGTTTGACGACGATTTCGTATTCCCCAAGTTCTTGAAGAATCAGCAAAGCTCCAACGAACTGTTCGCTTTTGATTTCTATACTAGGGGTATGGGGATCGACAACCGACTCTGTCGCTTCGCTAGCACTCTTTGCTTTCAGCGCTACCTGTTGACTGGGGTCTTGGTCGTAGGTTTTGGCTAGAAAGCTGGCATCGTAGGCGGAGCGTTGTTCGGGATCACACAGAACGGCGTAGGCTTCGTCAAGCAGTTGCTTGCGAGACGCGATCGCCACCTCCGAATACTCACGGCGCGGCAGTTGTAAGGTGCGATCGCGATAGGCTTGGTTTAGCTGTTCGGCAGTCGCCTGAATCGGCAGTCCTAAAATTCGGTAGTAATCGAGTGGGATTCGCACGGTCCACTTCCCCAGCGCAGAGCAACTGAATTAACGTATAGTAGCCAATAGCGTTCTCAAAAAACGTGCTGTAGCTGTCGAACTGTTGCCTGTAAAAGACAAATTCATCAGCGAGAGCCGCTTGGGTCGAGTTGCTAATATTATTAGTCATTCTAGCAACGCCCACCCGATCGTCCCCTTGAATGAGACAGATAGATTTTAAACCAATGATGCTATTTTTACTCAAGTCCGTTTCGCTCAACTCTACTTCAGTTTGATCAAAAAAGCTGAGTAAGCCATGAGAGAAAATTAATTTTTGTATTGCTGCAAGGATACTACAAACCTATGGTTCAGGAACGAACGTTACCCGCCTTTCAAGTCGATCGCGCCAAAATCACTAAAGAAGAAGGATTGCTCCTGTACGAGGATATGGTACTGGGGCGCTTGTTTGAGGACAAGTGCGCTGAGATGTACTACCGGGGCAAAATGTTTGGGTTTGTCCACCTTTACAACGGTCAAGAAGCCGTGTCAACCGGCGTGATTAGGGCGTTACGTCAAGGCTACGACTATGTTTGCAGCACCTACCGCGACCATGTTCACGCCTTGAGTGCAGGCGTTCCTGCTAGAGAGGTAATGGCAGAGTTGTTTGGCAAGGAGACGGGATGCAGTAAAGGGCGTGGCGGTTCGATGCACCTGTTCTCAGCAGAACACCATCTACTCGGCGGTTATGCGTTTGTTGCTGAGGGAATTCCTGTGGCAACTGGGGCAGCCTTCACGACTCGATATCGGAGAGACGCTTTGGGAGATGCGAATGCTGACCAGGTAACCGCATGCTTTTTTGGAGACGGCGCCTGCAACAACGGTCAGTTTTTTGAGTGCCTGAACATGGCAGCGCTTTGGAAACTGCCGATTATTTATGTGGTGGAAAACAACAAGTGGGCAATTGGCATGGCCCACGAACGGGCGACATCTCAACCCGAGATTTACAAAAAAGCCAGTGTATTTGGCATGCCTGGAGTTGAGGTGGATGGGATGGACGTCCTAGCGGTGCGAACGGTTGCTCAAGAGGCAGTTGCTCGCGCCCGTGCTGGAGAAGGTCCAACCCTAATTGAAGCCTTAACCTATCGCTTTCGAGGTCACTCGCTTGCCGACCCCGACGAACTCCGGTCAAAAGAAGAGAAGGACTTTTGGTTTACTCGCGACCCAATCAAAAAATTAGCTGCCTACCTCACGGAGCAAAATTTGACCGATCAAGAGGAACTAAAAGCGATCGACCGTAAAGTTCAAGACACGATTAATGAGGCGGTTCGGTTTGCCCAAGAAAGTCCCGAACCAAACCCCAGCGAACTGTACCGTTACATTTTTGCTGACGACTAGGCATTCTGACAGTGTTATCCCCCGCCAATCCTTCTGGTCTAGCGGGGGCTTTTTAGAACAACACTCCATGCTGCCATCTAACCAGAATTACAAGCGTTGTCTACACTCTGAATCCGTTTCAGATATCAGAAGTAATAGGCATGGATAGAGATTGTGCCAAAATCGACAATATTTGGTATTATCACTATCACCTTAGTCACAGCCTGATGTGTTGCTGAATCTTTAGTTAGACCCTGCGATCGCACGCCTAGGTGCAATAGCGATTAGCTTGCCATAGAGAGTAGCCGTCAGCTAAATGAGACGAACTAAGTTTATGCCACGTTGGTCACCGAAGGGTGAGTTTCAGTGGGTCTGACTTGGTATTTCACTAGATTCCCGAGATCTTGAAGTTGGTTGATTGCCTCAGCACCTTCCAACTTCATTAATTCTCGGTCATCCCGCATTTCAGTCCAAGTAATCCCGTAATCTGAAACCAAAAAGCGAATCAGATGGTTATCGCCCAAACTCACCATAAAAGATGCGCTGTTCCTTTGACCGCCACAGGTATAGCAGGATGCTAAATAGCCCCTGTTCTCTAGAACAATAGCCAAGGCTTGGAGATTCATTACCAAATCTTGGACGAATTGACGGTGTTGCTCTGCAAGTCGTACAAACACGTTTGTCCTCCTAACACCACTACTAAATTTTATAGCCTTTATACTTTCTTAAGAATTCGGCATTCATTTTTGGGCAAGGTTCCTTCAGAATTTAAAAAGACTCAACAGTTCCTATAGAATTAGCACTAGACTATCTCGACATGGGTTGTCGCAAAAGTATCAGCAAAAACATAAAATCACCTGCTCTTGCATCTTAGATCTTGACAATCTGGCTCATGTTCTACCGAAGGATGTACTTGTTGGTCTTGTTGGTTAACTAACCTTCAGCCAAGTTTGACAATCCTTAAGATAGACTATAGCGCAACTAAGGTCGGTTAGTTTTCAGGTCATGACAATCCTAGCTCACAGTTGGTTGACAACTTGAGCTTCCGATGAACGGCTTGTCGAAGCGTCTAAATGATCTGCCACCAACCCAATGCTGGTCCAACGAACCGAATTGTCAGCCAGTAGACAACCAAAAAGCCGATCCCAACCCACGCCCCCCTAGTCGTCCATTTGACAAACTGTTCACCCTGACTTTTAGTAATCGGGAGCCAAGGGAAGATGTTCGCCTCCTTTCCGTACTTATCTCCGAGTGCGGTTTTGCGGCGTTTTGCTTCACCCATATCAATTGCCTCGACTAATCGAGTAACACTATAGCCCCTTAATGTCAATTAGTGACAGATTGTTTACGAAATGAAAAGTAAGTAGGGAACCTAAATGAGGTGTTAAGTCCTAGGTCGTAGGGGGTAGGGGAGAAGAATTTTCATCTAGTGCAGCGTGGCGGAAATAACTATCCAGTTGAAAAAGTTGAAAAAGCTTACTGTACAGGCTTTCTTTCATAAAAGCCTTCTGTCTTCTGCCTTCTGCTACTAGTGTCCTCGTGCTGCTGGGGTGTCCGCTCTAAACCAACCAGCGTCTAGATAGTTAATTCGGGCAAAGGGGCTGAGGGCTGATAGGACTTGACGCCCGTAGCTGCGGTGATTGACACGGTTATCGAGGAGGGCAACAATGCCCTGAGACTCTCGCAAGGGTGCGATAGCACGTTGTAATTCCCTCAGCGCTGCTGGGAGGAGATACAGACGAAACCAATCCTGACGCTGCTGCTTGTAGTAAGCAACTTGACCCGCAACAAGAGGATTTTCTAGAGAAGGAATGGGTAAAGTCGCAATCATCAGCAGTTGGGGAGCCGGAAGAATAGCTTGATGAGAACGCCAAAATTCCCAACCCGTTACGAGGATATCTCTATCATCTAAGTTGGTTTTTTCCACCTGCACCCGTGAACCAAATTCAGCCGCTAAAACCGCACCCACTTGAGCTTTAAGCGGCACATCCCCGACCAAGAGAACCGCAAGTCCTTTAAAGTTGGTACTGAAGCTCAGGAGGGTGCGAACTTGTCGAATCAGGGCATCTTGAAATTGGGGCGTATTTGGCATGGGTAGCCCGTCAGGCAGATACAGTTGAATCAGTTCGCTCTGTCGGTCTGGGGAGAATTTCAAGCAGGTCAAGTCTCCTAAGCCCAACTGCTGGCGGTAAACGGGTGCTGAAGCCTCCAAATCCAAGGCTGAACCAATTAACACCATCGGCTGCTCAGACCAAACTCGACTCAATGCTGTCGCCACCTCTACGGGCTGACAGTATAGCGAAAAGTGACCCTGCGATCGCGCAATTGAAGCCCACATCAGCTGACCTGACCGTTGCCAGCAGTGCCAAAAATGTTTCCAGGGTTTCGGCAAATAATGGTATCGGTCTCCACTAGCAACTGGTTGTAGCAGTTCAAACAGTTGCCGCAAGGTATCTTGTTCGCTGGATTCAATCAAACAGCATTCATAGGGATTGGGAGGGT
>JAIUYC010000489.1 GCA_020216575.1 Coleofasciculus sp. S288
CTGTCTGGAACACCGAGGGGGGTGTAGTGCTGACCAAGACTCTGGTGATGGTTCTGGGATATTAACCGCAATTCCTTGGGAATTGTTTAAGCCTTGGTTTGCCGAGCAAGGGATTCCCATGCCACCCACCGAGGAATTGGCCGTAGGCATGATTTTTCTACCTCAAGATGAGGCAGTTGTCAACAAAGCTCGCGAAGTTGTTGAGGAGGTTTTGCGGCAAGACAACTTAACCGTGCTGGGCTGGCGCGTAGTCCCAGTGAACGATACAGTTTTGGGCATTCAAGCGCGAGACAACGAGCCGCACATCCAACAAGCGATCGTGCATTCCCTGCATCGGAGAGGAGATGACTTAGAACGCGCCCTGTACAAAACGAGACGTCGGATTGACAAGGCTTTAGAGACTGAAGGAACTCTGAAGTGGTCTGATGATTTCTACATTTGCTCGTTCTCGACGCGCACAATTGTCTACAAAGGCATGGTGCGTTCAGCTGTGCTGGGAGAATTCTATGCAGATTTAAAAAATCCCGATTTCCAAAGCCCTTTCGCGGTCTATCATCGCCGCTTTAGCACCAACACAATGCCCAAGTGGCCTCTGGCTCAGCCGATGCGGCTATTGGGACACAACGGCGAGATCAACACGCTGCTGGGTAATATCAACTGGATGATGGCGCGTGAAGCTGACTTAACTCATCCGCTGTGGGGAGTTAGGACAACTCAGTCAGAAATTAGGACGCAAGAGGCAGCCCTGAGTACGCCCCAAGAACAAGCTACAGAATTGGACGACCTGAAACCAATTGTTAATCCCGACAATAGCGACTCCGCCACACTGGACAATGTGCTGGAGTTGCTCGTGCGCTCCGGACGCAGCACCCCAGAAGCGATGATGATTATGGTGCCAGAGGCATACAACAATCAGCCCGATTTGGAGAAGTATCCGGAAATTATTGATTTTTACGAATACTACAGCGGTATTCAGGAGGCATGGGACGGGCCGGCGCTGTTGGTGTTCAGTGATGGCAAGGTCGTCGGAGCAACGCTTGACCGGAATGGACTGCGACCAGCGCGTTATTGCATTACCCAAGATGGCTATATCGTCGTAGCGTCAGAAGCTGGGGTTGTAGACTTGCCCGAAGCTGAGATTGTTGAAAAGGGCAGATTGGGACCGGGGCAGATGATTGCCGTGGACTTAGAAACGCATGAGATTTTGAAAAACTGGGAAATCAAACAGCGGATTTCCGCTCGGCAACCCTACGGTCAGTGGTTGGAACAGCACCGTGTCGTCTTGGAACCTCGGCCTTTTACCAGTACTCCTCAACTCGATAAATCAGTGTTACTGCGCCAGCAGACTGCCTTTGGCTACACGGCTGAAGATGTGGAACTGATCCTGGAGCCGATGGCAACTGATGGAAAAGAGCCAACATTCTGCATGGGCGATGACATTCCTTTGGCAGTACTTTCCGATAAGCCCCATTTGCTCTACGACTACTTCAAGCAACGTTTTGCTCAGGTAACTAACCCGCCAATTGACCCCCTGCGGGAAAGTTTAGTGATGTCGTTGAGTATGGAGTTAGGCGAACGGGGGAATTTGTTAGACGTCAAGCCCGAATATGCCCGGTTGTTAAAACTAGAGACGCCAGTACTCAGTGAGGCAGATTTAGAGGCAATCAAAACCTCAGGATTTGAAGCTGGCGAGCTAACAACGTTGTTTGAGATTGCTGCTGGACCCCAAGGGCTAGAAGCCGCTGTACGGCGTCTGCGTGACCAAGCCGTTGAGGCAGTCAAAGCAGGTAAGAAGATTCTGGTTTTGAGCGATAAGGCTGGCGGTGGTGCGAACGAACACTACAGTTACATTCCACCCCTATTGGCAGTGGGAGCCGTACACCACCATCTCATTCGCCAAGGACTGCGGATGAAGGCGTCGATCGTGGTTGAAACGGCTCAATGCTGGAGTACCCATCACTTTGCCTGCTTGATTGGCTATGGTGCGTCGGCAATTTGTCCTTACCTAGCTTTAGAGTCGGTGCGTCAGTGGTGGTCAGACTCTAAGACTCAGAAACTAATGGAGCGGGGCAAACTCCCTAGCCTTACAGTCCAAGACGCCCAGAAAAACTACCGGAAGGCGGTGGAAGCTGGGTTGTTGAAAATTCTCTCGAAGATGGGGATTTCCCTGTTGTCGTCTTACCAAGGAGCGCAGATTTTTGAGGCAATTGGCATCGGTGCAGATTTATTGCAACTGGGCTTTGCGGGAACAACATCGCGTTTGGGCGGTTTGAGCATTGCGGAGTTAGCGCAGGAAGTCATCTCGTTCCACCAAAAAGCCTTCCCAGAATTGACGGTGAAGAAACTGGAAAATCTTGGGTTTATCCAGTACCGTCCGGGTGGCGAGTATCACATGAACAGCCCTGAGATGGCGAAGGCGCTGCATAAGGCAGTGTCAACCCATAATTACGACCATTACGACGTTTACAAGCAATATTTGCAAGGGCGTCCGGTAACGGCGTTGCGAGATTTGCTGGACTTCAGGAGCGTTAGCACTCCTATCCCAATTGAGGAGGTGGAACCGATTGAGGAAATTGTCAAGCGGTTCTGTACGGGGGCGATGTCCCTGGGCGCACTCTCACGGGAAGCGCACGAAGTTTTGGCGATCGCAATGAATCGCATCGGTGGCAAATCCAACTCCGGTGAAGGCGGCGAAGACCCAGTACGGTTCACAATCCTGGATGATGTTGATGAGAACGGGCATTCTCCCACACTACCTCACCTTAAAGGATTGCGGAATGGTGATACGGCAAGTTCGACGATTAAACAAGTGGCATCTGGTCGCTTTGGTGTGACGCCGGAGTACTTGATGCATGCCAAGCAAATTGAAATCAAAATGGCTCAAGGCGCCAAGCCAGGAGAAGGAGGTCAGCTACCAGGGAAGAAAGTCAGCCCTTACATTGCGATGCTGAGGCGCTCCAAGCCGGGAGTTCCCCTGATTTCACCGCCACCTCACCACGATATCTACTCGATTGAGGACTTGGCTCAGCTAATCTTTGACTTGCATCAGATTAATCCCGAAGCACAGGTTTCTGTGAAGTTGGTCGCAGAAATTGGTATCGGCACCGTTGCCGCTGGGGTGGCCAAGGCGAATGCGGATGTCATCCAAATTTCCGGTCATGATGGCGGAACGGGTGCATCACCCTTGAGTTCGATTAAGCACGCAGGCGTGCCTTGGGAACTGGGGGTGACGGAAGTGCATCGGGTATTGATGGAAAATGAACTGCGCGATCGCGTCATCCTCCGGGCAGACGGTGGCTTTAAGACTGGTTGGGATGTGGTGATGGCCGCGTTGATGGGAGCAGAAGAGTATGGTTTCGGTTCCATCGCTATGATTGCCGAAGGGTGTATCATGGCGCGGATTTGCCATACCAATAACTGCCCTGTGGGTGTCGCCACTCAGCAGGAACAATTGCGGAAGCGCTTTACGGGAATACCTGAGCATGTGGTCAACTTCTTCTTCTTTATCGCTGAAGAAGTGCGATCGCTCCTGGCACACTTGGGCTATCGGTCTCTGAAAGACATTATCGGTCGAGCTGACCTATTGAAAGTGCGAGAAGACATCAGCCTAACGAAGACAAACGCCCTGAATTTAGATTGCCTGACCCAGTTGCCCGACACTCGGAATGACCGCAGCTGGTTACAGCATGAAGAGGTTCACAGTAATGGACTCGTCCTAGATGACCAACTGCTGTCCGATAGCAAAATTCAGGAGGCGATCGCTAAGCAATGGTCTGTTACCAAGGATGTTGGCATTATCAACACCGACAGAACTGTAGGAACGCGAATTGCAGGTGCGATCGCTAAGCGATATGGAGACACGGGCTTTGAAGGACAAATTCTCCTCAACTTCAAAGGGGCTGCTGGTCAAAGCTTTGGAGCCTTCAACCTTCCAGGCATGACACTCACTTTAGAGGGAGAAGCCAACGACTATGTTGGGAAAGGAATGCATGGTGGCGAAATTATCATCAAGCCACCAGCAGAGGTGACCTACGATCCTTCTGAAAACGTGATTGTGGGTAACACCTGCCTTTACGGTGCTACTGGTGGCACTCTGTTTGCCAATGGAAAAGCAGGCGAACGGTTTGGCGTCCGCAACTCTAAAGGTCAGGCTGTGATTGAGGGAGCGGGTGACCACTGTTGCGAATACATGACTGGCGGCGTCATCGTGGTTTTAGGCAAAGTCGGTCGCAATGTTGGCGCTGGTATGACGGGTGGTTTATCTTACTTCCTCGATGAGGATGGTAGTTTTCTTTTCAAAGTCAACCGAGAAATCGTCAAGATTCAACGGGTAGCGACACTGGCTGGCGAACAGCAACTCAAAGACTTAATTCAGGCTCATGCTGAACGGACTGGCAGCCCAAAAGCACACCAGATTCTGAGCCATTGGTCTGAATATTTGCCGCAATTCTGGCAAATCGTACCGCCTTCGGAGGCTGATAGTCCAGAAGCTAATCCTGAGGTTGTCGAAGAACGAGTGTTGAGTTCAGTCCAGTAAGCTAACGCAAAACCGAGATTTTGAGGCATTTCCCCCGACATTAAGACGGGGGAGATGCCGTTGATTCATCTCACTAACCATTAGTACCAAACCCGGGTTGACTAAGCTGTCTTGCTTTTAGATCACCTATTGGCATATTGTCTGTTCCTCGTTCTCTTTAC
>JAIUYC010000490.1 GCA_020216575.1 Coleofasciculus sp. S288
ACAACATTCGCTTGTCGTTGGGCATCCTGCGTAGCTTGACGCAGGGCTTGTTCTTGAGCCGCATTGATCGCTTCGTCGGGTGCCGTAAAATTCACGCTGTCAATCCGTGTCGCTCCAGCTTGCACAGCATCATCCAATAGAGTACCCGCTCGTTCAGTGGGAACCCGAAAACTCACCGTGTTGCTGGCAGAATACCCTGTAAGGCGTTGAAGGTTGTTTTCGTAACTGTAAATCGGGTTGAGCCGGATGCCTGTTGTTTGTAGCTTTTCCACATTACGCGATCGCAGCAACTCCACCACCGCAGACGAGCGCTGCGCCACTTCCTGCTGAACCCCTTGAGCCGTCGAACCTTGAACTTCAACACCCAGTTGCACTTGTGCTGTTGTTGTAGGAATCATCACAACGCCCTGCCCCGTAACGTTGAGAGTTCGTAAAGGTTGTTCCTGAGCGATCGCAGGGTTAGTTAGTGCCATACTCATTAGACCTACACTTAAGGAAATAGCTTGCAACAACCCAGTGGTTTGGTTGCGGTAACGAGATAGATAAATTTGATTCATAGCCATCGATTCTCCTCACTTGAGAGTCCGCCCATCTTGGAATAACGGCTCTGCTGTTGGCTTCTACTGTGCCACGGGAGTGCGTCAAAATTTTAAAGAGTTACAGTTTTCGCAACCAGCTACTGTCACTATTTCTGATTCCAACTCCTAACCTTATCGTAGGAGTTCAATCCAAAATCCAAAATCCAAAATCCAAAATCCAAAATCGGATGGCTTACTGGCTCCTAAAAAGCGAACCGCAGGAGTATTCCTGGGACGATTTAAAGCAGGCTAAACGCACTGTTTGGGATGGTGTCAAAAATCCCTTAGCGCTCAAATACCTGCGTGCAATGCAGCCCGATGATGAAGCCTTCTTTTATCACACGGGTAAAGAGCGGCGAATAGTGGGTGTGGCGCAAATCCTAACGTTACCTTACCCCGATCCAGCTGTAAATGACCCCAAGCGAGTGGTTGTGAATATTCGATCCGTGCGATCACTACCACAACCCGTTACCTTAGAACAAATCAAGCAAGATGAAAACAACTTTCCTGGCTTTGACCTCATCCGCCTTCCCCGGCTTTCCGTCATCCCCGTGTCTACCGAATATTGGCAGCAAATTCTGCATCTAGCAGAGGGTGGAGTCCCCCTGACTCCTGACTCCTGAATAACGACTCTCCTCATTCCCAGTTTCCAGCCTCCAATCTCCAGTTCTGTAAAATTTTGGTAATGCAATTAACAGAAAGCCAACCAAACCAAAGGAAGGCTTGTTTCTGTTAAGAAGCCTGTAGAGTAGAGAGAATGTTTTCTTCACAACTAATGGCTGATATAACTGCCTGGGTGACTCTCCTCGCCCCGACAAACTCACTCCCGCTGTTAGCAGCGGCAACAGAAGCAACGACAAACGAAGCAGAAAACAGTGCCATGGTACTGGCAGGAGTACTGCTGAGTTTAGTCGTAATTTACTCAGCTAGCAAACTAGGTGGCGAACTTTGCGCTCGGATTAATATGCCACCCGTACTCGGTGAACTGGTAGGTGGTGTAGTCGTGGGAATCTCAGCCCTGCATCTGCTGGTTTTCCCGGAAAGCGGTGCTGATGTCAGTAGCTCCATGATTGTACGCTTTCTTGAGAGTACTGCCGGTCTAAGTCCAGAGGCAGCAGGTTCAGTGTTTCAATCCCAGAGCGAGGTAATTTCCGTCCTCGCAGAACTGGGTGTTGTGATTTTATTGTTTGAAATTGGACTAGAGTCCGATCTCAAAGAACTGCTTCGGGTGGGTCCGCAAGCGACGGTTGTGGCAGTGGTTGGGGTGGTTGCGCCCTTTGCCACTGGCACGGCTGGTTTAGTATACCTATTTAACATCCCTGCTGTCCCGGCGATTTTTGCGGGTGCGGCACTGACAGCAACCAGTATTGGGATTACTGCAAAGGTTTTAGCAGAACTGGGTCGTCTCAGTTCTAGAGAAGGTCAAATTATCATTGGGGCGGCGGTTTTGGATGACGTTCTGGGTATCATCGTCCTGGCCGTCGTTGCGAGTCTGGCGAAAACGGGTGAGATTGCGATCGCTAATGTCATCTATCTCATCATTAGTGCAGGTGTCTTCCTAGTTGGCGCAATTTTAGTAGGTCGTTTCTTGAGTCCCTACTTTGTCGCCTTGGTCAATGAAATGAAGACTCGGGGGCAGCTGTTGCTGACTGCCCTAATTTTTGCGTTTCTTCTGTCTTACATTGCCACGGTGATTCAATTAGAGGCGATTTTGGGAGCTTTTGCAGCTGGACTCGTTCTAGCCGAGACGGAAAAACAGAGGGAATTGGAAGAGCAGGTGATTCCCGTTGCCGACATGCTTGTACCGATTTTCTTTATCGTTGTAGGAGCCAGAACTGACTTAAGCGTCCTGAATCCAGCAGTTCCCGCGAATCGAGAAGGCTTGATTTTAGCAATTTTCCTGATTGTCGTTGCCATTATCGGTAAGGTAGTTACGGGCTTGACAGTATTCGGTCAACCTGGTATCAATCGTCTGGCCATCGGCGTTGGCATGATTCCTAGAGGCGAAGTAGGGCTAGTCTTTGCGAGCGTCGGCTCGGCAAGTGGCGCCCTGTCGCCAGCGACTGAGGCGGCAATTATTATGATGGTCATTTTGACCACCTTTCTCGCACCTCCCTTACTACGGGTTGTATTTCAGGAGTCAGAGGCTGTATCTACTGAGTCAAACATAGCTGCTCTAGATGGTGCCAGCACCGGAGCAATGCTTGTGGAACAAACGGCAAACACTCAGGCGGAATCTGAGGACGTTGAAACAGCACAAGAGCCAACCCAAGGCTCGTGAGTTAGGAATCTGAGGGGCAGGTTTAACCAGAAAAACGGGATGATACCTCAATCAACCTGTCCCCCAGGCATCAGGAATCAAAAAAGCCTTTTGGATTTTGAGGCGATGCCGTTACCCTGACTTTTCGATCTGGCTTTGACTGATTTCATCTTCTTCGCAGACACCAAAGCGATATTTTGATTGGGGAAAACCCGTGTATACTATTTCTCCTGAAACTTAATTTTGCCTGTCTACGTCCCAAAGGCATGACTGTCTTGAGCAGACCTAGCCCTTGGGGTATGCATTGTTGGGTGCGGCAAGCTTGTTCAAGTCATGTTTAAAACAAGGGCGTGGTTAGAATTTGTGGATTTGTGTTGACCAATGGGACGCTATGTGAGTTACGTTTTTGGACTCATAACTCCTTAACATCGCCAAGCCCCAAACCGCTCAACGATGCAGCACCGCACTTTCAACAGGAGCAATAATTGTGAGATTTCGCTGGTTACTGCTACTTCCCAGCTTTCTAAGTGTTTTTCTATTTTCCGCTGCTGTACAAGCAAGTGAATTAGTATTTTGGCGGTTTGATCGCAATCAAAACCGACTGGAATTTAATACGGATGCTGGGGTTCAACCCAGGGCGCAACTGATAACCGACCCGACGCGGGTGGTAATCGATTTGCCGGGAATTACTCTAGGACGCCCGACGGCCAATCAACAGGTAGGTGGTGCGATTCGGGAAATTCGAGTTGGGCAGTTTGAGAACCGGACGACTCGGATTGTGATTGAATTAGCTCCAGGCTACACCTTAGACCCGGAGAAGGTTAAATTCCGGGGAATCTCGCCGACTCAGTGGACGGTGGATTTACCCACACCCGAACGGGTACAATCACGACCAAGTCCGCCCCCCTCAGAGCGATCGCAGCGAGGAGGAGACAATCCTCCACCCAGGAGTCAACCCCCCCAACAACCTCCTTCTAGAGGCTCCACATCGAGAGTTCAACTGGAAAGTTTTCAGGTAACAAGGGATGGTTTTTTTATCCGCACCCGGGGCGGGGAACCTGGTAATATTCGGGTAAACCGGAGTCGCGATCGCCGTCGGGTTGAGATTGAACTGGAAGGAGCTACTCTTTCGCGCAGTTTGGCAGACCGGGATTTCCGAGTGAATCGCTCCGGCGTGAGCCAAGTCCAATTTTCTCAAGAGGGAACATCGCCCCCTGTTGCTAAAATCACTTTGTCTGTTACCAGAGATAGCCCGGATTGGCAGGCATCGTTCAACGGTGTTGGACTGGGAGGTATTGTGGTTTTACCTCAGGGAACCCCTGATAACTCGGACAGGCGAGCTGAGAACCCCTCAGGAGGGTCAACTCGACCTATTTCGACAGCCACCCAGCTAGCCACAATTGAGTCGGTTGAACTGGCTAATAACGGAACTCAGCTGCTGATTCGAGCCAACCAAGCGGTAAGAGCGACTAGTACCTGGGATCGCTCCGCCAATGCCTACCGGATTACGATTTCCGGAGCACAACTGCCCGAACGGTTCAGAGGACCGCAGCTCGATGCCAACAGTCCCCTATCGCGGGTACAAGTCCGGCAGCAAGATGCCCGCACGGTTGTAATTTTGGTACAACCTGGTACAGGAGTTCAGCTTGGAGAACTCAATCAACTCAATGATCAGCTTTTAGCACTACAACTCCAACGCTCCCAACCCGTAGCACCTCCCATAAGCTCCATTCCTGTTCCACCCCCTGAGAGAACGAACCCACCCGCCCAATTACCTCGCGTTCCCGATGGTCGCATCGTTGTTATGATTGATCCCGGACACGGTGGCAAAGACCCCGGAACGATT
>JAIUYC010000491.1 GCA_020216575.1 Coleofasciculus sp. S288
GTTCTTGTTCCAGTGATGTTAGCTCTTGTCCAATCAGATATAATTTGACCGAACGGACGTGAGCTGAATAGGCGGCAAATTCTAAATCTCCAGTTTCCAATCCGATTCGATAGGCTTCTCGTAAGGGGTTTAAGGTGACTCGGATAGATTCTTTCCAATGCATGATAAAGTTATAAACGACATTGATTGTCATGGCTTTCAGGTCGGGAGTATCGAACTGCTCCAACAGTCTTAAAGCGAGTTTTCCAAATTGATAGCCTGACTCAATATCTCCCACTATTCCACATAAAAATAATCCATAAGCGGCATAACCGCAGGCAGATTCAATTGCATTACCATAGTTAACTGACAAATTGATTTGTTTAAACACAACGAAGGGGTACAGGGATGGAGCCGCCAAATAGGTAGTAGTAGCTATACTGCCTAAAATTTGCATAGCTGCTACCTTATTAGGGTCAGTCATTAGGGGCAGGTTGATTAAGGCGTTGATTGGTTTTCCTGCTAACGCTAACTTTGTCCTTAGCCAACCCAGATAAATCTGCAATTTGTTTGGCTTTTTCGGGAACTTTACTCCCAAGCGAGCGAGTACTTCTACTCCTGTTGTTACGGCTTCCAGGAGTTTGTTTTGTCCTGTGTAGGCTTCAATTTTAACTTTATAAACCTTAACTTGGTCAAGGAGCGATCGCGCATTCTGCACCACCTGCTGTGCAAATCTTTCCATCTGCTCAAAGTCACCACTGAGGTACGCTGCCTCTGCGGCTTCTACATAGAGTGCTAGTGTTAGGTCATACTGGTGAAGCCAGCTAGACTCCCTTTCACGTTTCTCCTTAGCAAGAGGGGATTGAGGGAGGATGAGAAGTTTGATGCCAACCAGAAGATAATTGAACGCGGGTTCATACGCCGCAGACGCTTTGGCTTTCCTGCCAGCCATCAAATTTAATTGGGCGAGTTCATCTCTCTCGTTTTGAGATGTAATTAATTTGATGCCAAAGTTCAGTTGGTTAACTAGACTAAAGATTTTTTGCTCTCGTTGCTCTAAGGGTGTATGCTGTAGTAGCAATTGCCCAATTTGCCGATGAATAGCGGGTTTATCCGCTTCAGGAATAAGGGAATAGGCAGCTTGCTGAATGCGATCATGGGCAAATTTGTATTCAATGGCAATCGGAGATGAGGAAGAGTGGGAAGCTTCATGTTGGAGTTTGACGTTTGACGTTTGAAGTGAACGTTCTCTAATCGCGTTATAGCCATCCCTAGCTGATACTAAACCTTCTATAATTCCCTCTCGTAATAAGTCTGCTGTTTCGCTTGGTGATCTTTGTGTAACAGCAGCTAAGTTCAATAGGTCAAATGAATTGCCAATTGCTGCTGCTAACTGCAAAACTTGTTGTGTTTCGGATTGAAGCTTTTGAATTTTATGAGCCAGTAGTTCGATGACATTATCAGTAATGCTTCGTGCTTTAATTTTCTCTATATCCCACCACCACCCCTCTTGATTTCCCTCTGTTCTCCCGTTGCTAAGGGAGATTGAATGGGAAGATGTCGTAAACCGAGAAGTAGCAGACTGGGGAGGGTTAAACTCTAATAACTTCTCTAAATAAAGCGATTTTAAAAACTCATTGATGAAAAATGGATTTCCATTCGTTTTTTCTAGGACTAACTCTGCCAGTGGTTGTGCCTTTGCCAGGGTGCAGTTAAGAGTATCTGAAATGAGCTGATTAATATCAAGTAAGTTCAAGGTTGAGAGAGATATATGATTAACAATTACCTCAGATTTCTGAATATCATTCAAGGTCAACATTAAGGGATGATTCGCATTGACTTCGTTATCCCGATACGCTCCGATTAAAAATAAACATTGGCTGTCTGATGCAGTCATTAGGAGCTTCATTAGATTCAGGGAAGCAACATCTGCCCACTGTAAATCATCCAGAAAAATTACTAGGGGATGTTCTGGCTTAGTAAATACTTGAATAAAGTTTTGAAACACCAACATTAAACGATTCTGGGATTCTGCTGGTGGTAATCCAGGCGCAGCAGGCTGCTTTCCCATAATCCATTCCACTTCAGGAATAACATCAATAAGGATTTGACCATTGGGTTCAAGCGCAGCAGCTAATTTCTCTCGCCATTCGTTAAGCTGGGATTCACTTTCTGTTAGCAATTGCCTAACAAGTTCCTGAAAGGCTTTAATGACCGCGCTGTAGGGAATATTGCGTTGAAATTGGTCAAATTTTCCTGCAATGAAATACCCTCGTTGTCGGGTAATAGGTCTATACAGAACCTGCACTAAAGAGGTTTTACCAATACCTGCATAACCAGAAATTAATACCAACTCGCTTCGTCTATGTTCGGCAGCACAACCGTACACCCCTACTCGCTCAAAGGCTGCCATCAAGGTTTCAATTTCTTGCTCTCTACCATAAAGTTTTTGGGGAATTTGAAACTTATCTGAAAAATCGTGAAGCGCAAGAGGAAACTCATCAATTGTGCCAGCACCTTGTAACTGATTCAGACATTTCTCTAAATCTGCTTTAATTCCCCAAGCACTTTGGTATCTCTCCTCAGCCGTTTTTGCTAACAACTTCATAACCATATTGGAAACAGCTTTGGGAATCTCATTATTAACTTGAGCAGGCGGCACTGGTTCTATAGCAATATGACAGTGAACCAATTCCATCGCATCAGTCACCTCAAACGGCAGTTGATGGGTGAGCAGTTTGTAAAATGTCGCTCCCAGAGAGTAAAAGTCAGTGCGGTAATCTAATAATCGGTTCATTCTGCCGGTTTGCTCCGGTGACATATAAGGAAGCGTACCTTCTAATACATTGGGATTTTTAATCGCGGGATTTTCCCTAGATAGAACCATGGAAATCCCGAAGTCAATGAGTTTGACCTGCCCCGTTCCCGAGTTATATACGATATTCGATGGGTTAATGTCTTTGTGGATGATATTAGCAGCATGCACAAATCCTAAGCTGTTAGTAATCTTGATGGCGAGGGAGAGAAATTCTGGAAGCGTAACCCTCCGGGATACCATCAAGTTTTCTAAAGATTCCCCGCTAAAATCCTCTAAAATTATGACTAAAGTATTTTGAGATTCCTGTAAACCATAGGCTTTAATAACGCCGTTAAGGTTCAACTTGCGAAGAATTTCGTATTCGTGTTGATATTGGGTCAGTTCTGTTGGAGTGGGATAGTCTCGTTTAAGAATCTTGAGAACAACCGCTAAATTGTCCGACTTCCGACGCCCCCGATAGACAAGGGTATTGGCACTTTCATGAATGAGAGTTCCAAGTTCATAACCAGCCAGGGGAATCATCGTTATTAGTCCTTGGTCATTAGCCCTGAGTCATTAGTTGACTGCACTCAATTCCAGGGGACTGAATGGAGTCCTTTGTCAAGTGAATAATGACTCATGACTACTTCTAGAGGAGTTAGAAAGGGGAAAGCAATTGGAACAGAAGCGAGCCAATGCCTACTATGGCGTTCCCCAAGGATGGACGGCTTTCCACTTTAGGGGGATTCTTTTCAAATTCTATGCCTTGAATCAGAGTATTTGATGCCTGATAGCCTCTTGTATTCCCTTGGGCAGTAAAGAGGACACTCGATCGCTCAGCATCTTGAATGGCTCCGTTTTCGTCTCCCAGCCTGAATCGGGCGAGAGCACGGCCTAGGAAAGCAGGGGCATAGTCAGGCTTGAGGCTTAAAGCCTGGTTGTAAAAATCAATTGCGGCTCTGTAATTGCCTCGTTGTGACTCCACCGCTCCCCAAGCGTAAAAGTCTTCAGGCGTTCCAGCGTACTCGGGAATCCCGATCGCACCTCGCACGTAAGCGGTATTCAGGTTGACCCCAAATAATTGAGTATTGACTAGATAAGCATCTCTTAGGTCAGTCCCATTGAGGTTGGCTCCACTGAGATTGGCTCCTGCCAGGTTCGCCCCATTCAGCGAAGCGCCAGTGAGGTTCGCCCCCGAAAGGTCAGCCCCTGTCAAATTGGCGCGACTGAGATTAGCGCGGCTCAAGTCGGCTCCACTCAAGTTGGCCCCCTCTAGGTTGGCGAGAATAAGACCCGCACCAGTGAGGTTACATTGAGGACACTGACGAGTTGAAAGTAACTGTTGGGTATGTTGCAGGTTTTCAGCCATTGCGGGAAGGGGAGTCATCGCCTCGCGCAATGCGATCGAACCGGTTGCAGCGAGTAGGGCAACAGTTGTGAGAATTGTGCGTTTCATGGTTATCACACCATCAGGGGGCAAATGGGCTACAGGTTTTTCAAGACCTCGTTTAAGTCATTCAGCATATCTAACATTTTGCGCCATTGATTAGGTTTGTAATCGGTAATCGGTAATGGGAGAGGAAGATTCTTCCAAGGGCATCTATTTCACTATTGACAACTGACAACTGACCAATTTCCAACAACAGCGTTACAATCCCATTCGTAAGCTTCACACACGCTTATCAGCAATTCTATGAACGTCTTAACTCACATTTTGCACCTGATCGGATCGAGTGCCGTTGCCTATTACACTGCCAGCAGTTTGCGTGACTCCAAAACGCGCCCCAACATGCTTGCGGGATTTCAGTTGGCAGAGTCCGGTTCGGTTCCCTTTCTAGAAGCCTTGAGCGATCGAGCCGCATCAGAGGGCGATACGTGGTTAGCTGAAAAACTCGCCCTT
>JAIUYC010000492.1 GCA_020216575.1 Coleofasciculus sp. S288
CCAACACTTGAGTTCCAAGCTGCAAACTTCGAGTTCTGAACTCCAACACTTGAGTTCCAAGCTGCAAACTCCGAGTTCTGAACTCCAACACTTGAGTTCCAAGCTGCAAACTTCGAGTTCTGAACTCCAAAAGTTGAGTTCCAAGCTGCAAACTTCGAGTTCTGAACTTGAAACTTCGATCCAAAACCCACCCTAGCCTCAAAACAATTTCCTGGTTAACAGGTTAACAAGTTTTCCAACCTTCCAACCTTCCAAACTTCAACCCTCTAACCTCCCCTCCAGCCCCTACACAAAGAGAGGAACATCATGACCCCTTCACAGATACAAGACCAGACAGATATCATCCAAGAAAAGAAAGAACTCATCCAGGAAGTCTTAGAAGCTTACCCCGAAAAAAGTGCCAAAAAGCGGGCAAAGCACCTGAACGTCTACGAAGAAGGAAAATCCGACTGCGGCGTTAAGTCCAATATCAAGTCTGTTCCTGGCGTAATGACCACCCGTGGCTGTGCCTTTGCTGGTGCTAAAGGTGTAGTCTGGGGACCCGTTAAAGACATGGTTCACGTTAGCCACGGACCTATCGGCTGCGGTTACTACTCCTGGTCTGGTCGCCGTAACTACTACATCGGCAAAACTGGTGTCGATACGTTTGGTACGATGCAGTTTACCACCGACTTCCAGGAAAAAGACATCGTCTTCGGCGGTGATAAAAAGCTAGACAAAGCTCTCAAAGAGATAGAAGCGCTCTTCCCCCTCAACCAGGGCATCACGATTGAGTCAGAGTGTCCCGTTGGTTTGATTGGGGATGACATCGAAGCCGTATCCCGGAAAGTCAGTAAGGAGATTGACAAGTCAATCGTACCGGTGCGCTGCGAAGGCTTCCGGGGTGTGTCTCAGTCTCTCGGACACCACATCGCCAACGACACAGTGCGCGACTGGGTACTTCCCATAGCTGAGAAGAAAACGAACGAAGAATTAGGCTATGAGCCTTCTGACTATGATGTTGCGGTCATCGGTGACTATAACATTGGTGGAGATGCCTGGTCGTCCCGCATCTTACTTGAAGAAATCGGTCTGCGCGTAATCTGCCAATTCTCTGGCGATGGCACGTTTAATGAAGTACTCCTCACCCAACGGGCGAAACTGAATCTAATCCACTGCTATCGGTCGATGAACTACATCTGCCGCCATATGGAGGAAACTTACGGGATTCCCTGGTTGGAGTTCAACTTCTTTGGTCCGACTCAGATTGCCAAATCGCTACGGAAGATTGCGGCTAAGTTTGATGAGACGATTCAGGAAAAGGCCGAACAGGTTATTGCCAAGTATAAGGCTCAAGCGGATGCGATCTCTGCTAAGTATCGCTCCCGCTTAGAGGGTAAGACGGTGATGATCATGGTGGGTGGTTTGCGTCCCCGTCACGTTGTCCCAGCTTTCGAGGATTTAGGGATGCAGGTCGTCGGTACCGGCTATGAATTCGGTCACAACGACGACTACAAACGCACCACTGACTATATCAAAGACGGAACGATTATTTACGACGATGTTACTGGCTATGAATTTGAAGAGTTTGCCAGAAAACTGAAGCCGGATCTCATCGCCGCAGGCATCAAAGAAAAGTATGTCTTCCAGAAGATGGCGCTACCGTTCCGACAAATGCACTCCTGGGATTACTCTGGACCCTATCACGGCTATGACGGCTTTGCAGTGTTTGCCCGCGATATGGATTTAGCCATCAATAGCCCAACCTGGGGTTTAGTCCAAGCACCGTGGAAGCAGAATTAGTCCCTACTCATTAGTCATTAGTCCTTACTTAATATCCAAGGACTAATGACCAATCACCAATTACCAATTACCAAATTGGAGAACAGTCATGAGCCAGAACGTAGACAAAATCCAAGACCATTTCGAGCTTTTTCACGAACCCGAATATCAGGAACTCCTACAACGGAAGCGGGAGTTTGAAAATGCACACAGTGCAGAAGAAATTGAACGAGTTGTCGAATGGACGAAAAGCTGGGAGTACCGCGAGAAAAACTTTGAGCGTCAGGCTCTAACAATTAACCCTGCAAAAGCATGTCAGCCACTAGGAGCAATTTTTGCGGCGGTGGGCTTTGAGGAAACCTTACCCTTTGTTCACGGTTCTCAGGGATGCGTTGCCTATTTCCGAACCCACTTGACCCGTAACTATAAAGAACCTTTTTCGGCAGTTTCTTCCTCAATGACTGAAGACGCCGCCGTGTTTGGTGGACTAAATAACATGATAGAAGGCTTGGCAAATTCCTACAGCCTCTACAAGCCCAAAATGATTGCCCTATGCACCACCTGCATGGCAGAAGTAATTGGGGATGACTTGGGTGCGTTTATTACCACCTCGAAAAACAAGGGTTCTGTTCCTCAAGATTTCCCGGTTCCCTATGCCCATACACCCAGTTTTGTCGGCTCTCACATCACGGGCTATGACAACATGATGAAGGGCATTCTGGAAACCTTAACCGAAGGGAAGAAGCAAGAAACGACTAATGGGAAATTTAATTTCATCCTCGGCTTCGACCCCTATATTGGCAATACCCGCGAATTGAAGCGGATACTGTCGCTGATGGATGTTCCCTATACAATTCTGTCAGATAACGCGGATAATTTTGATTCACCCAATACTGGGGAATACAAGATGTACCAGGGTGGCACAACTCTGGAAGATGCGGCAGATTCGATTAATGCTGAAGCGACACAAACAAACCAAAAATACAGCACGACGAAAACGTTGTCGTTCCTCAAGCAAGAGGGCGGACAAAAGACCGCAACTTACCGTCCCGTCGGGATTAAGGGGACTGATGAGTTCCTAATGGCTCTGTCAGAGTTGACTGGAAAACCGATTCCCAAGGAGTTAGAAGACGAGCGGGGACGGGCGATTGATGCGATGACTGATTCCCAAGCTTGGATTCACGGCAAGCGAGTAGCCATCTACGGCGATCCTGATCATGTATTCGGGTTAGTGAACTTCCTGTTGGAACTGGGCGCTGAACCTGTTCATATTGTGGTGAGCAATAGCAACGCCAAGTTTGAGAAAGAACTGAAAGCAGTATTAGAAGCTAACCCTTACGGTCAGCAAGCAACCGTCTGGGGGGGTAAGGATTTGTGGCATTTGCGATCGCTCCTTTTCACCGAACCCGTTGACTTACTCATCGGCAACTCCTACGGCAAGTACCTGTGGCGCGATACCGGCACCCCACTCGTCCGTATTGGCTATCCTATCTTCGATCGCCATCACATGCACCGCTATCCCATTCTCGGCTATCAGGGAGCCATCAATCTACTCAACTGGATTGTCAACACCATTCTCGACGAATCCGATCGCAGAACCGACATTCCTGGCAAGACAGACATCTCCTTTGACCTGATTCGCTAATGCACTGGGACGGGGAACTGATAATTTACCGGGTGCAAGGGAAAAAGTTATAGACGAAAGGGATAATTGCCCCTTGTCCCCTTCCCCTTCCCTTGTCCCCTTCCCTTGCCCCCTTCCCCCTTCCCCTTTCCCCTTCTTGAACTCCTATGGCTACCATCACCCATACTCACGAGGATTACCATCACCATCAAATCAGCACAGGATATGTCAAGAAAGATATTCTGTTCCCTCTACGCCGATGGGTAGATGGTGTCGAGATTAGAAATGCCAAAATTGCCCATCTAATTTGCCGAATTATTCCTTGTTGCTGCCCCTTTGAACGAGATATTACCCTATTCGGGCATACCTTCCATATCCCCCCACTCTGCAAACTAAATCCCCTCTACGACGAGTTTGTCGGATTGCGTTTTCGTTCCTTAACCTACCTCTCGGATGTATGCGGAGAGGATGTCACAAAGTATATCTGCTAACGGTTCATGGTTAGTAGTTAGTGGTTAGTGGATGCGTTGCAATACCAACGACGAGCAATGAACCATGAACCATGAACCATCAGCAATGAACAACAAGTAACAACCTCCATCCAGCGCTAGGAGAGACATGAAAATTACCCAAGGCAAAATTGCTGAGCTTCTAAATGAGCCAGCTTGCGAACACAATCACCACAAGGATGGACAACATAAGAATAAGGGGTGTAAGCAACAAGCTCAGCCCGGAGCAGCTCAGGGAGGTTGCGCGTTTGATGGAGCCAGCATTGCCTTAGTCCCCATCACCGATGCCGCTCATTTAGTCCACGGACCACTAGCTTGCTCTGGAAATTCTTGGGGCGCACGCGGCAGTTTCTCCTCTGATTCGATGCTCTATAAAATGGGTTTCACCACCGATTTAAGCGAGAACGATATCATTTTTGGCGGTGAAAAGAAACTCTACAAAAGCATTCTAGAAGTTCAACGACGCTATACTCCTGCTGCAATCTTTGTCTATTCAACCTGCGTTACTGCCCTGATTGGTGATGATTTAGATATCGTCTGTAAATCGGCTGCCCAGAAAATAGGTATTCCTGTTATCCCTGTTAACTCCCCTGGTTTTATTGGTAGCAAAAACTTGGGTAACCGAGTCGCTGGAGAAGCCCTATTAGAGTACGTTGTAGGAACGGCTGAACCAGAATTTACAACACCTTATGACATCAACCTAGTCGCCGCGTACACCGTTGCAGGCGAGCTTTGGAATGTCCTGCCGCTGCTGGAGAAACTGGGGATCCGCGGCCTC
>JAIUYC010000493.1 GCA_020216575.1 Coleofasciculus sp. S288
ACTTACTTTAGACACCGCTCAATCAATCCAACGACGGCTATTAAGACTTTAGGGTTTTTAACAGTTCCATTATCCTCACGTCCGGAAAATTATTTCCAGACATTCGCGGGCTGTTTGAGATTCATTTAGGATAAATTCATCGGGTCTTTCATAACTTTGACTGATTTTTTCAATCCGTTCTAGAGGTAAGGGTTCCATAAACGCTGCAACTCTCTCAGTTGTGAGTATCCCCGTTTTAGTCACGTAATTTCCGATCTTGGACGATGCTTCCCCAATTCCAATGTTTGGAACTCCAAGAATGTCAGCCAAAATTAAGGAATGGAGACGGTTGCCGATATGGAAGTCCATCTGGCTGAGAATTTCAATGAACTCTTCGGGATGCTTCCAAGAATGGAGTTGGCAGTGATTCTCAGGAAGGTATTTTTTGAGCAATTCGTGAAATTTATTATCGTTTCTTTTATCCCCAACATGAGCGGGTAATAAATGAATGACAGAATTATACTGTTCAATGACTGGTATTAACTGTTTGGCGTAAAATTCGGCTCTTCCATCTCCCCACCAATGTTTACCAGAAAATGAGATATTATGCAATTGATTTGAAGACTTATCCCTCTTGAGAAATCTATCGTAAAGACTCAAGTTTAAAAAGGCTAAATCTCCCCCCAAACAGCAGGATTGACTTGTTTTAAACGTTTGCGATGCTAATTCATAAGAATAGTTGTCTCTAACGTAGAGTAGGTCAGCATTCTCAAAAACTTGAGCTATTCCTTTATCTGAATCTGATTTAATACTCTCTATCCCAACCCCTAGGAAGCAGAAACGCTTACCCATCACCTTGGATAGCGCCTGCAACCTTAAATAGTTTTTAGGTTTGCCACTAAAGTTGAGAGTCCCTCCTCCCCAAGCTATACAGTCACTTCTCAAGATAAGCCAAGCTCGTTTTAGTTTTGATAAGTTAGAGGTTGAAAAAAAAGAGACTTTATCACTGACCTTTTCATAATAATTATCTTGACAGATAACAAATACGTTTTTGACAACATCTTTCGTGGAAAAATAGGTAGTTAGTTGTTTTACAAATAAATCATCACCAATATTGCTCTGTCCATAATAACCCATTAATAAAATATTCATGAAATCTCCAGTTTTACGAAAGGCTAAAAATCAGAGCGGCTTGTCAATTCAACTCTTTTGTTCTAGAGGTGAACCTTCTCTGCACTTAAATTCGTTATAGCTCAGCTCGATCGCTAGGTAACTCATACTAGTCTTAATCGGTTCTTGATCAATAAAAAATTATTGTAAATTTTAGACTTAAAAATCCAGATCAAGGCTAGCGATGGCGAATTTATAATTAAGTCGAGCTGGATTTTCATGTCAATATAATACTAAGAATAGTTTTGACAATGTCGAGCAACTCAACTCTTAGTAAGCTTGAACGAACAATCCCCCGATTAATCCTTGCCTCTAGTGAACTTAAAGGTAGAACCGCTGATTTAGCCCGTTTGCAATTTCTCTAGAACCTTGACACACTATGAAGATTCTCATGCTCTCCTCCACTTTTCCTTATCCGCCAACACGGGGAGGAACTCAGGTAAGGACGTTTAATTTGCTGAAGTACCTGAGTGGGCGTCATTCCATCACTATGATTACTCAACGTTCTACAGATGTCACGGATTCTGAGGTGGATGGATTGCGGGAGTGGGTGGACGAACTCGTTGTTTTTCCCCGACCAAAAGCCTCAGACGAGCAGAAAGGGATACTGGGGAAAGTGCAGCGCTTCGGTACGTTTTTGCAGCAGGGGACGCCTCCCAGCGTACTGCACCTCTATTCACCGGAGATTCAGCAATGGGTGGATGAGGCAGTTGAGGCAGGAAAGTTTGAGGCGATTACTTGCGAACATAGCGTTAATGAAATTTATGTGCGACCCGAATGGCGGGAGCAGTTGCGAACTGTGATCAATATCCATAGTTCTGTTTATGCGACGTGCCGCAGCGAGTTGGAAATGGGAACAACGGAGAAACGGCTGAGAGATCAGTTGAATTTGCCGTTGCTCTTCCGCTACGAGGAGCGATACTGTTCTAAGTTCAGCCATCTCGTTGTGACAACACCGGAGGATCGGCGCCAGATTGCGGCGTTCAATCCGGAGGGTCAGATTACAGTGATTCCTAATGGGGTCGATTTGGCAATGTTCCCCAAACGCATCTCTGACCCGGGCGGACATCGGTTAGTATTTGTTGGGGCAATGGACAACCGACCCAATATTGATTCCGTGCGCTTTTTCAGTTTAGAGGTGTTTCCAGAAATTAGAGAGCGGTATCCAGATGCCACGTTAGAACTGGTGGGGTCAAGACCGGTGCAAGAGGTTTTGGAGTTGGGGGAACGTCCAGGAATTAATGTTACGGGTCGCGTGCCTTCGATGGTAGACTACTTGCACAAGGCAACCATTTGTGTTGTGCCGATGCGGACTGGCTTTGGAATTAAGAATAAAACGCTGGAGGCAATGGCAGCTGGAGTACCAGTGGTAGGAAGCGATCGCGGATTGGAAGGATTGGCCGTTGATGGTCCTGATGTTCCTTTGAGGGCGCTACGCGCCAATCAGCCCGCTGAGTATGTGTATGCGATTAGCCGATTATTTGAAGACCGCCCACTGCGAAAGCAACTTTCGGAGAATGCGCGATCGCTCATTGAAAAGAAATATACCTGGGAACGTGCAGGTGAGCTTTACGAGCAGGCAGTTGTGGGGTGAAGGGTGGTAGGTAGTAGGGGAGAGGTTTTCATCCTGTGGTTGTAGTCTAATGCTTATGGGGGTCTAACTAAGCTGATGTGCATCTACTCCCTTCCCCGCTTGAAGAATACCTATTTTTTTACAAACCACAGAGGCGCAGAGGGCGCAGAGGTAAACATAGAGATAGGTAATCACTGAGTTCTATTCCTTAGAGTACGGGCGGGTTTATCGAATTGATTTGTGGAAGGCAGATATCTGGGTAAAACCCGCCCCTACATCTCCTGACAGATGCGACATGTCGCGTCTCTACGACTCCTTAACTACCCTGTTCACCTGCTAACCTGTTAACCTGTTTACTTGCAACCTGCTAACCAGAGTGCTGACTTAACCATGCAGACTCCCAGGGATTCACGACGCATCCGACCGCCTATTAAAGCTACTCACCAGGCAAAGAAACCCTCTGGAAAACGGGGAAGGGCAGGTACGCCTCAGCAGGGGAAAAAGCCACGAGTCGCGAAAAAGTCGCGATCGAGGGGAGGCTTGGCAATTCTGGGCGCGATCGCAGCTTTAATGGCCACGGGGGGCCTTGTTGTTGGCGGCATCTGGCTGGCGATTCTGTTGATGATTAACCCGGATTCTGTAGTCTGGCTCAATCAATTTTTACCGGAGTGGACTCGTATTCCTGTTGCTGAAGTCTCACCTCCACAAACCCTGGCTGAGATTCGACAGGAGGCTCAAAAAACTGGACTCATGGCGGGAGAACCTCAGTTCCTCAACACTGACTTGCTCCTGCCCATCTGGGCATCACTGCCCAATTGCCAGACGGATTGCGAACAGGTTGTCGAACTGAGAATCTATAAGCCTGATCAGCTCAGAGGTCAAGAGCAATCTTATAGGTTGTTCACTCAGCTTTCCATCGTTGGACCTGAAGAGTATTTTGTTCTTTCTGCCCCCGTCAGTACGGACTCGGAGGATGCAGGTTCCTCTCGTTCACTGCCTTTAACTGAGTTCAGTCGCTTTGATGATAAAGCCCCAGGCGACGGATTTTGGTTCAACCTCTCCGGTCAACGGGTTACTAGTGGAACCCCTATGGCTTACGGACAGGTGATTCACTATAACCCCGACCAGACGCACTTGAGCGTGATGTTGCAGTGGACGAGTCCCGAACAGCGTCAGCCTTATTGGCAGGAGGTTACAGGTGGGTCAACCCCAGAATTTATCGTTAATCAGACGGTTGGGTTGGAACCGCATTTCAAGGTCTACCAGCTTAAACCCCGCGAGTTCGTCCCAAACCCGATTTATCTAGAGGAAATTTCCCTAGCTCAACCTGCCATCGACACACCAGTTTATCGCAATGCTCTGCTCCTGGCTCGTAATGGGTTATGGTCTCCCGCGCTGAAACTGTTGAAATCTCAGAAGAACAAAAAGTGGTCTATCGAGGCAGAGGCACAGATGGCGGCGATTCAACTCCATGCGCAGGTGACAGAGGCGCAGGCAAAAGGAGCCTGGGCAAGCCCCAGTCAGCAAATTTTTGCCCATCTGCTGGATGGTCGTTGGACAGATGCCTTACAGGTGTTTCAGATGGCAGAAGTGGGTGCGCCAATCCAGGAGATTGCGGCGCTCTTGAAGTCGGATTCCGGAGCCTTGTGGAATCGGGTGGATGCTGCCCTGAAGGTGAATCCCAAAGACGAGCAGGTGCAAGCGTGGGGGGCGTTGATTCTAGCAGCCCAACAGGGACGGGGAAAAGCGATCGCGTGGTTGAAACAGCGCTCCCCTGTAGCAACCCTGGCTTCCACCCAGGAAACATTAACTCAGGAAGCATCAGCCATACCCATCTGGATTTACCCATTACTCAACCATCTGGAGGCAACCTCTGCGATTTCTCCAGTCATGAGTCAAATTGTGGGACATGCACAACTGATTAAAACTGTCAATCCTAAAGAGTGGC
>JAIUYC010000494.1 GCA_020216575.1 Coleofasciculus sp. S288
AGTATGTAATTGATCGAAGGGATTCAGGAGGATTCAAGGGGCATATTCGTATCTTTTTTCCTGCTGACGGTGGAGCAGCTAAAATATCGGGCTTAAATCTTTAATGTAACAACGATGATAGTGTTATGAAGTGTGCAAAATGTCAAACCGAGAATAGACAAGATTCAAAGTTTTGTCTCAATTGCGGTGAATCTTTGGTAATTGTTGTACCTGTTGACGAGGGAGTTCGTAGATCTCCCTTAGCAAACAAGAGATATGCTCAAGGTAAAAATCCAACTCTTGCTGGTATCCTATCTTTCTTAGTCGTAGGGTTGGGGCAAGTCTATAATGGCGATTTTTTGAAGGGAATAGTTATGTTTGTAATGGCGGTGGTTCTGTTCGTTCCTACTACAGGTCTCTCCTATTTTCCTATGTTGGCTTGGTCAATTGTAGACGCTTATAGAGTTGCCAAGGGTAATCAAAGCTTATGGAAATAATAAAGTTAGAGGGGCTTAATCCTCTTGAGTACGAACATCCTCTAGATAAAAAAGCACTCAACACGCTGGAAAAAACACCTGGATTGGACTTTTTAGTTAATAAATTTTATAACCTTGGTTTGTCGAAGTTATTGCAACTCGAACTGGTTGGAAACAGTATAAAAATCACTCCTAGCAGTCTTCCTAATGTTTATGAGATATTAGAAGATACTTGTGAGATTTTAAACTTAAAAACAGTACCAGAGCTTTACGTGCGATACGGTGATACATTCGGCGTTCAGTCTAATAATTTTCAGGGCACTACTGTAGGAGTAGATCACCCACTGATTATTATTAGTACTGAATGCATCGATAGTTTCTCAAGACAAGAGCTATCATTTGTGCTTGGCTGTGAAATAGGCCGTATTAAAAGCCAACATATTTTTTATAAGCAGATTGCTGTTTTACTGCCAATTGTCAGCGAATTAATAACTGGTGCAGTTGCGGTAGATTTTACTAAACCTGTAACATCTGGAATAGGGCTTGCATTATTGCAGTGGTCTAGATGGTCGGAATTTACTGTTGATCGAGCCGGATTATTAGCCTGTCAAAATTTAACTGTTGCAATGACAGTGATGGCAAAAATGGCAGGACTTCCTGGAAGATATTTTGAATCTTTTAATATTGATGACTTTGTTACCCAAGTAAGAGAATACGAAGGTTTTGGGGATACTTCTTACGCAAAGTTTCTCAAAATATCTAACTTAGCATTTAAGAATCAGGCTTTTGTTATTTCTCGGGCAAGTGAACTCCTAAAATGGACTGACTCTGGGGAGTATCAAGCAGTATTGGAACGTCAAACCAAAATAAAGCCTCTACTCCCAGCCAGTTTTTGTCGTCACTGTGGGTTTAAACTTGAGTCTTTCAGTACATTTTGTCCAAATTGTGGTCAAAGAATATCTGCCTAAAATTGAATTCCCTCACGCCAGCGCAGCCCAACAAGTGCGATCGCCCACCTCGTAGGTTGGGTTGAAGCATGTAGGCGAAGCCTTCTCGAAGAGTAACCCAACACCTAAGCTGCGATCGCGCCAATTGATGTTGGATTTCGCCTGATTCGATGAATGACAAACAACAGCCTCAAATCTACAGCAAATGCGATCGCAGCTTTTTTTATTGATAGGCGATCGCAAGTGGCGATCGGAGGATGCTTTAGAGTCCCGTAAAGCATCTTCTTTTGTAGCATGATGAAGTGTTGCCATCGCGCACCCACCCACATGACTGAAACCGTTTACATTGAAACTAGCATTCTCGGCTACCTCACCGCTCGATCAACAAACAATCTAATTCTTGCAGCCAACATCAAAATCACTCAAGACTGGTGGGATGAGTACAGTAGCTCACTAGCGCTTTATACCTCAGAAATTGTTGAAGATGAAGCAGCCAGGGGAGATCCAACGAGCGCGTCTCAACGACTGAATCTGTTACAATCTTTAACCTTCCTGGATTTAACCGAAGAAGCTGCGGATCTCGCGGAAGAATTTCTACGGCAGAGTAACCTACCATTTGTTTGTACGCCTTACGAGTTCATGACAATTGAGCCTCTAGGAGAGTAGCGATGTACAAAGACCCAATTTTGGAAGAGATCCACAAATACAGAGAAGAATACGCAAAATCCTTTAACTATGACCTCAAGGCAATATTTGAGGATTTGCGAAAGAAGCAAATGAAGAGCGGACGGAAAGTTGTGAAACTCCCAATCAAGCGTTGGTCTAATACTGCACTGCACCCGACCAGAAGCTAAAGCTTTAGATGAACTTTAACCCAGTAGGAATTAGGCTTGTAGGTTGGGTTGAAGCATGTAGGCGAAGCCTTCTCGAAGAGTAACCCAACACCTAAGACGCGATCGCGCCAACTGATGTTGGATTTCGCCTGATTTGGTGAATGACAGACAACAGCCTCAAATCTACAGCAAAAGTGATCGCATTTTACTTTTTATCGACGAGCGATCTGCTGAAAGCAGCAGCGCTTCGCTATCGCACTCTTTGTCTGGATGCAATAATTAAATAATATCTTGTAAATTAGATAACCAGATATATGACTAAGTTGCTCGAACAAGCAATTGCCCGCTTGAAAACTCTACCTGCTAACGAACAGGATGCGATCGCAGCGATGATTCTGGAAGAACTAGAAGACGAAATCCGTTGGGATGAAGCATTTAAGCGCTCTAAAGATGCCCTAGCTTTTCTTGCAGGCGAGGCAATGGCTGAATATCGTGCAGGTAAAACTCAAGAATTAGATCCAGAAACAATGTGAAATCGCGTACAACTGACCAATTCCGTAGAACCTTTGCTGATTTACCAAAGCAAGTTCAACAACAGACACGCCAAGCGTATCGCCAATTTAAACAAGATCCCAGTCATCCCAGCCTTCGCTTCAAAAAGATCCATCCAGAATTGCCAATCTATTCTGCTCGAATTAGCAAGAGTTATCGAGCAGTTGGACAGTTAGACGGAGATACCGTTATTTGGTTTTGGGTAGGCTCGCACGCAGAGTACGATCGGTTACTCTCTCAGTTGTAGCGTTATTTGAGGAGTGAGCGCCCCTTACTTTTTTACTGATATGCGATCGCATTTTACTTTTTATCGACGAGTGATCGCGTTTTTTGTAGAGAGGCGATCGCTCTTTACTTTTTTTATTGATAGGCGATCGCTGATGGCAGAATGCTATGGCATAGACTGTGAACAAGCTGTTTTTTACCAAGCAAGCAGGGCGAACATTGCCAGCAATGCTCGCCCTATTTGTCTGTGCGCTATCATAGTCGGATTCACACAGAAGCGTAGCGATCGCAAGTTAGCATATGCAAGCCATCCTTTTAAGCCGCGAAGAAGTAGCGCGACGTGCAAAGCACCTTTACGAAAGCGTCATTCGCGAACAGGTGGAAGTAGAAGAAAACATTGGCAAGATGGTCATCATTGACATTGAGACAGGTGATTATGAAGTTGATAAAACTGGGTTGCAAGCATCGCGCAACCTCAGTAAGAAGCACCCAAATGCTCGACTCTTTGGTATTCGTATCGGCTATAACGTTGCTGTCTCATTTGGTGGTGTCATGGAGCGAGTCTACAAGTGATTTCTGGAATTGTGGCGAATAGGCACGCAACCGTTGTGCTGACATTTTTGTTGCCGAACGGTTCAAGCATTCCTATTGAGTTCGTTATAGATACAGGTTTCACAGGGGAACTGTGTCTTCCTCCAGAAGCAGTTTCATTGATGGGCTTGACCTTCAGGTATGATACTCCTGCAAACTTGGCAGATAACAGTGAAGTCTTGCTTCCACTTCACGAAGCAATAGTCCTTTGGGATGGTGAAGAGCGAGAAGTTCTTGTCATTGCGACAGGAAGGCGACCTTTACTTGGAACTGCCTTACTGGATGAGCAAGAACTTGTCATTCAGTTCACAGATGGCGGGTTGGTAACGATCAATGAATTATAAACGCCAAGGTGATCGCATTTTACTTTTTATCGACGAGCGATCTGCTGAAAGCAGCAGCGCTTCGCTATCGCGCTTTTTGTAGAGAGGCGATCGCTGATGGCAGAATGCTATGGCATAGATTGCAACACGCTGTTTTTTTACCAAACAAGCAGGGCGAACATTAGTAGCGATCGCCCCTCACTTTTTTATTTATAAGTGATCAATTATGCAAGGTGTGAGCAATGCAGATGGCCTTACTAAATATACCGGACTTGATTTTGCATCTCGTCAGAGGTTACTTGATTGAGAATAGCGAGTAATCGTTGTGCGATCTGTTGAGGAGAACGACGGACAGCAAAAATTACTCCATAGTGCATCTGACCTGAATCAAAGTAATTCTGTACAAGTTCTTCAAAGTCTGTTCTGTTGTGAGTAACCAGAGTTCTTGCTTGACTTACAGCATACGCAAGTTGCTCCGCATCAGTTGCGTGCAGTCGCCCCGCATCTCGTGCGGTAATGACATCAAAACCTCTCGCTTGAAGCAAATTGGCTACCAGTACATTGACATCTTCATCCAAATACAGGCAAATAAATATGCTGCTCACAAATCTCTAACCAATGGATCAATTAATTCGTCAGGAATGCGGTTTTTTTCAATATACTGATTAATTTCGTCTTGGTGGTCACTGTAGTAAGTTAATGCTCCAAAAACTTGTCCCAAAGTAAGGTGTGGCATTCCTTT
>JAIUYC010000495.1 GCA_020216575.1 Coleofasciculus sp. S288
AGAGTTTAGCTAAACTCCAGCGTCTTTCAAACTGTCTCAGATATGGGTTTTCTCTTTGTCGGTCTTTGGATTCATCGTAGCTTATGGGAGTGAGAGCGAAGCGATGCTGCTAAGTGCAGATCAGCTCGTGCCAGACAGGCAGGTAATTTGGGTTGGGTTAGGATGTGGAATAAGAAGGTCACAAGAAAAGCGTTAGCGTAGAAGAGCCGGAGGCATTCGCCATGGCCGTAACTCTAGTTAAATGGACGGTGGACGAGTATCACCGCATGATTGCGGCGGGTATCTTGGACGAGCGGCGTGTGGAATTGCTCAAAGGAGAAATTGTAGAGATGTCGCCGGAAGGGGAACCCCACGCTTATTTCAGTAGTGAAGCTGGGGAATATCTGACTCGATTATTAGGCGATCGCGCTATGATTCGCCACAGTAAGCCAATTACACTTCCTAATAACTCCGAGCCTGAGCCTGACATTGCTATTGTGCAACGGTTGGGGCGTGAATATCTAGAGCATCATCCTTATCCGAACAATATTTTTTTGCTGATTGAGTATTCAGATTCCAGCTTAGATAAGGATTTGGAGATAAAAACTAAAGTCTATGCTGAAGTCGAAATCCTCGAATACTGGGTGGTTAATCTCAGGAGAAGACAGCTTATCGTATTTCGAGACCCCCAGGATGGGGAGTATGCTTCAAAGTCTACATTCACCGGAGGAACGATTTACCTATTAGCGTTTCCAGATGTGGCTGTATCGGTAGATGCGATCGTCAGTAGGTAGAAACCTTGTAGGTGTGACAACGAAAGCACTGACCAGGGGTAGCGATAAGCCTACGGCATGGCTTCGCTTACCGCTTTTCGTACTGCTTCAGCTTTGGGGGAGTAGACTGGGAGGGGGATAGTGCGAGCGCTCTAGATAATTACCCCTGTCGGATATACACATTCTCATCATCTATCAACTTTGATAGAAGAGACAGGTTGCTTTCCCAAACTGGGTATGGATATGACAACAGAACTCAGAAACCAGGCGTTATTACTTCTCCGCCAAGCCCTTAATAATCCAACAGCCGACTTTCGGGATGGACAATGGGAAGCGATCTCTGCCTTAATTGGGAATCGAGCGCGGTTGCTGGTTGTTCAACGTACTGGCTGGGGCAAAAGTTTAGTCTATTTTCTGGCAACTCGCTTGCTACGAGATGCTGGTGATGGTCCAACACTCCTCATTTCACCACTACTGGCTCTCATGCGAAACCAAATTGCCGCAGCCGAACGCATTGGCGTTAAAGCCGCGACGATTAATTCTAGTAATACAGAAGAATGGGAATTGATCAAAGCTCAGTTGCTAGCAGGAAGAGTTGATATCCTACTGATTTCCCCTGAACGATTGGCAAATGAGAAATTTCGGGAAACTGTTCTGTTACCAATATCTCAACGAATTGGATTATTTGTTGTTGATGAAGCCCACTGTATCTCCGACTGGGGACACGATTTTCGTCCCGACTATCGGCGGATTGTTCGGGTTTTGCAAGCACTTCCCCAGAACATCCCAGTCCTTGCCACAACCGCCACAGCTAACAACCGAGTCGTTAACGATATCATTGCTCAACTGGGAGCCAATCTGCGTGTATCAAGAGGCTCCCTCACCCGAAAAAGCTTGCAGTTGCAAAATATCAAACTTGCCAATCCAGCAGCACGAATGGCATGGTTAGCGGAACACTTATCGAACTTACCTAGTAGTGGTATTATTTACACGCTCACTGTAAACGATGCCGAACGAGTTGCCACTTGGTTAAAGACTCAAGGAATTAATGCTAAAGCTTATCACGGAAAGTTAAGTGCTGAAGAACGTTTAGCATTAGAAGACCAACTCCTCAACAATGAAATCAAAGCATTAGTATCGACTACTGCTTTAGGAATGGGCTTTGATAAACCCGATTTAGGATTTGTCATTCATTACCAACGTCCAGGTTCTGTTGTTCATTATTATCAACAAGTAGGACGAGCAGGTAGAGCGGTAAAGCAAGCTTATGGAATTCTTCTCAGCGGTAATGAAGACGACGAAATTACCAATTATTTCATCAGAACCGCCTTTCCCCCACAAGCTCATGTTCAGGATATTTTAATAGCTTTAGAACAAGCAGATGACGGCTTTTCTGTTCCCCAACTAGAGCAGAAACTCAATCTTTCTAGAGGACAAATTGAAAAGGTTTTGAAACTCCTGTCCCTAGAATCTCCCGCACCTGTAACGAAGCAAGGCTCTAAGTGGTATGCTACGCCAGTTGATTATCAACCTGACACAGAGAAAATCGAACGGTTGACGCAAATCCGCCGCTCTGAACAAGCCAGAATGCTGGAATATATGGAAAGTCAACAGTGCTTGATGACTTTTTTAGCAAGAGAATTAGATGACCCTAACCCAACTATTTGCGGCAAATGTACTATGTGCTTGGGTAAACCTTTATTGCCAGAAACCTACTCTCTAGAACGGGTCAATCAAGCAATCCAGTATCTACGTCGCAGTGACCAAATCATCGAATCCCGCAAACAATGGCCTTCACAAGCACTACCAATTTATGGCTTTTCAGGGAATATTCGAGACAATTTACGAGCATCGGAAGGAAGGGCGTTATCTCTGTGGGGTGATGCAGGTTGGGGAGAATTAGTTAAACAAGGTAAATATCGGGATAATCATTTTGATGATGCGCTGGTACAGGGTGCTTTTGAGATGATTCAACGTTGGCAACCTCAGCCTTTTCCAACTTGGGTAACTTGCGTTCCCTCATTGAATCATCCAGAACTCGTACCAAATTTTTCTCGACGACTGGCTGAAAAAATAGGTTTACCCTTTAAGCCAGTTGTTCAAAAAGTCCGCCAAAATCAACAACAAAAAGAGATGAGTAATAGTTACCAACAAGCTCATAATTTAGATGGTGTATTTGAAGTTGACACTTGGCAAGGCATGAAGGGTACAGTTTTCTTAATTGATGATATGGTAGATTCCCGTTGGACTTTTACTGTCATTGCTGCGCTTTTACGCCGTGCTGGAAGTGGTCAAGTTTTTCCTCTAGCATTGGCACTTAATTCTTTAGATCAAGCGGATTAGAAAATTATGGCTTACCATGTGCTGTCACCAGATACCCAAGCAATTTTATTGCTGTGTGCCAGCTTTGGACAAAATCGGCAAACAGAACCTCAACCTCTAACACTGAGAGAGTATAACGCCGTAGCAGGTTGGCTACTTGAAAATGAGATGAGTCCAGGAGATTTGCTCAATCCAACTTTCAAAAATCGGTTATCAAAAATTACCATTGGCAAGCTTGACTCTAACAGGGTAGTAGCTTTACTAGAACGGGGTGTCATGCTAGGCTTGGCAGTCGAGAAGTGGACAAATCAAGGACTATGGGTGCTTGGACGAGGTGACTCTCAGTATCCCAAGCGTCTTAAGCAGAGACTAAGACATTCAGCACCAGCAATTCTCTATGGGATTGGCAACATAGAACTGCTTTCTGAAGGAGGGCTGGCTGTTGTCGGTTCTCGTGATGTTGATGAAGAAGGACTTGGCTATACTCAGAGAGTTGGACAAACTTGTGCTGAACAGGGAATACAGGTGGTTTCCGGTGGGGCGCGTGGGGTAGATCAAGCGGCTATGTTGGCAGTTTTAGAGGCAGGTGGAACTGCTGTATGTGTACTGGCTGACAGCTTAAGTAAAGCAGCAGTTGCTGGCAAGTATCGTGCTGGCATTAAAGAAGGCAGACTTACCCTAGTTTCTGCCTTCGATCCTGGTGCTGGCTTCAATGCTGGTAATGCGATGAGTCGAAACAAGTACGTCTATGCTTTAGTTGATTATGCCCTCGTTATTAGTTCCTCAGTTGAGAAGGGCGGTACTTGGGCGGGTGCTACCGAAGCGTTGGAAAAAATAAAGGATGTCCAGGTTTTTGTACGAATGCAGGGAACTGTACCAGAAGGTAATCGGCAACTCCTTAAAAAGGGAGCCAAGGTTTTTCCAGAAGCACCTTGGAATACTTCGTTGAGGACACTTTTAGAAACAGTTACATCAGAGGTTGAATTAGCAAAGACTGAAGCGGAAGTGACAGACTCTGAGGCAGCAGATGTTGTAGAAAATCAACCCTCAATAGTAGCAGACGAATTTACAGGTATGGTTATCCAGGTCATTCACTCATCTACACCAGAGGTTAAACCAACAAAGACTGAAGTGGAAGCGACAGACTCTGAGAAAGTAGATGTTGTGGAAAATCAACCCTCAGTACTAGCAGACTCATTTGCAGGTATGCTTTTCCCTGTAAATCAGTCATCTCCAAAAGACATCTACGAAGCCGTTTTACCATTTATCCTCAATCATTTAGAGCAGCCCAAAGATGCGAAATCTCTCGCCGAATGTCTGGATGTACGAAAAGGACAGATTGAGGATTGGTTAAATAGAGCTGTAAAAGAGGGGAAGGTGAGAAAAACAAAGAAGCCAGTGGCTTACGTAGCCCATAAAAAACCGGCTTTATTGTCTTTGTTGGAAAAGAAGGGCGGAGCTTAGTTTCTGATACTGTTGGGACGACTAAAGAGCGATCGCCTCTTAAGCTGTTATGCATTTAAACTGGGATAACAGCATCACCCTTATTTTTGATTTTTCTTCCCCACTTAATAATCAACTCTCCTTCATTTAA
>JAIUYC010000496.1 GCA_020216575.1 Coleofasciculus sp. S288
AGGCTGTTGGGGCTTGACCGTTTGCTGGGGGAACTGAGATGGATTGTAAAGACAAGGACGTATCTCCAAAATCAGAATCTGTTAGCTCGTCAGCAACAGGGGGTTCAGGTCTGCAAGCTTTTGAGATGAGCGCTATTGAGAAAGTGGCAGCACTCTGTAACACAAATTGACGCCGACCTAATTGTCTGATTTCCAAGGTATCTTAAACTCAACAGCTTATTTAAGAAGGCAAGGCGGTTGGGTGCTGAATTTCTGAAATTGGAACGTTTGCGATCGCACCTAGCTAGGAAAGCGCGACAAAATTTCAATCAAGGTTATCCAAAATACAACGAATTATACCATTTTACTAAATGGCTGCTAAAGCTAAAAGACTATTTTAAGCTAATAGCTGACAGCTATGGGGAAAAACGCATTCGCTATCAGCTATTAGCAGTTCCTTAAGTAGCACTCATTAATAAATTGGCATCCGACTCAATTACAAGACTGACCCTTTGAGTCACACTCTTTAGCCAAACAGCGATTTAGAAGTTGAATTCTGTAGTGACGGGCGAAGCGGCTAGGATTAAGAACTAATTTAGTTGTTGAGCTGAAAAGGGGTTGGTTGAGATATTGCCAGAGAGGAAACTTAATCTTAGGGTTGTTTGAGTCCATGGTAGAAAACGTTACAGAACTGCATAAGACACGTTGGTCTTTCACCTTAGCGATACCAACAAAGGGTTATTTATTCAACCTTGCCATAAGGCCTAGTAAATTTTGATAGTAGGATTACGGAATATTGGAACAATTTTTGACCCTCATCTGTAGTTTCACGGAAGTTAAGAAAAAATTTCACCAAAAGAGGAGCCAGGAGGAAGCATTGTGCTGATCACCCTAAGGGTTGCGAAATAAAGACTTCTCTTCTCTGTTTCGCAAGCTTGCTGACTCCTGAGTCTCCTCTTTTCTAACCTTTATCTACATCCATCGGCTTAGCTCTTCCGGAACCACTGCCAAGAAAAAGCATGAAGCGTTTGTAAAGCGCGAACTCTGACCTCCTCCGATTAAATTTTATCAGCGTTAAAGTTTCGTTCCTTTATGGAAAATAGCATGAATTTTAGAGGGATTGAAGAGTAGAAGCTGAGGGCTAGTAGAGTTGGATAGGGGTTCCACTAGCAGCTAAGCTTGAGCGTTCCTAACTCCCTCGCTGCATTGATATAACCGATTAACGATAAAATCAAGCTTTTACAGCAAAGTACAAGTAAGACATCATACCACTCTGTTAGGAAATAATTAAATTATTTAACTAATCTTCACAATAGTAGAGTCTAATTTCTACCAAGCAGGCAGTCAGCCTCTGTGGGAGGTCGATTTGAAACCTCTAACGAGGGGTGGAAGCGGCTAGCTGTGGGTTATGCAAATCTTAGCTTGGAAACTTTATAAGTAAAGATTGTATGAAGTCCAAGATTGAGCAAGGCAACCGCAGTGGTTTGTTAGTGGTTGCTGGTATTTTAATAGGTGCAGGTTTACTCGGAGGATTCATCGATGGTATTTTGCTGCATGAAATCCTCCAATGGCATCACATGATAACGACTGTTCGACCCGCAACGAACCTACCTGATTTTGAAGCGAATACGTTAGGGGATGGTCTTTTTGAATTAGGCAGCTGGATAATAACAGTTATCGGCATCGCGTTGCTGTGGCGTGCTGGTGAGCGTAGCGATGTACCTTGGTCACCAAAAATCTTTGGCGGGTCTTTACTCTTGGGTGCTGGGCTGTTTGATGTAATTGAAGGTCTTATTGACCACCAAATTTTAGGAATTCATCACGTTAAATCGGGTCCGAATCAGTTAGCTTGGGATATTGGATTTCTAGCGGTGGGCGCAGTCCTTGCCCTAATCGGTTGGGTTGTTTTGCGAGATGGGCAAAAGGAAAGTTCCGACAACCAATGACAGTTCTCGACGTTTATTATAGTAAAACTGCCTTCGCGACGAAAATGCGATCGCGTGGCAGTTCAACCTGCAAACCCAGCATTGTACCCCCTTGAATTAACCAGATGAAGGATTAGCGGCTAGTTCCCTGCTGGTTATTGAGATTATTGTTTATGTTGCTGGGATTATTATTAATACTATTGTCTATACCGCTACGGTTGTCATTAATGCTATTGTTTGCATCTCCGAAGCTACCATTAGAGTTAGTAGTTGTTCCGTTTGTGGAGACGTTATTAGGATCAGTGTTAACCCCGTTTGCGGTTCCGACTCCGCCTGGAGCGCCAGGGGACGTAACAAATGTATCGACAGGAGGAGTTGTGTTAGGGGCGCTCGGATTGGGGGGTGTAGTAGCAGCCGAGTTTGAGGATACGTTCCCTGCTGGATTGCCGCTACCAGAGCCATCGTCAGCGGTACATAAGTTTTCTAAGTTGAGGGTAGCACCTTGTGAAGTTCGCATATAACAAAATAAGCTATCCGTTCTTGAATTTCGCGCGACGGGATAGCCAGAAGCCTCAGATAAGGGACGGCTAAAGACAGTCTGAGGGAGAGACAAAATTACGGCAGCAGTAGAAAGAACTGCACTCAACCTGAGAAGTTTTAGCATGGCTATTTTAGAAGACTACTTTTCACTGTAGAATCCTTCTTTGATAAAAACCTATCTCCATGGAAAGATTCTCGAATTGGGATTGGCAATAGTTCCCAACCCTCTGCTGGGCAAGCAAACATTGGCTGCTTTAAGCCCAGTTTTTGGCAGGAAATGCCACCTCAAATCAGCACCATAATCGGAGGTTATTAAGCTCATTCCCTCTATGCATTAGTCGTACTCAAAACATTGTTTTCTGATAGTGAGTACAATATTGCCTGGTGACACGCAACAGGCTATGACTCATCCAGCAACTTTTGACGAGTTTCTCCTTGCCTTCTTTGGGTTGTTCACTCAAAGGAGCTTTCGGGGAGCTGATTTTCTGAGCTATCTAACTCGCTCAGACGCTCAACGGAGTGGCGATGAGGCATCTGTTTGATGAGGAAGAATGGCAACGGCAGGCTTTAGCGCTTGGTAACGGTACCGGCAATGAACCTGTACTTGTAGAAGTGCTGAAATCTCTCGTACTGGAACTTCAGCGAAATGCTCGGCGATCGCTAGAATTTCACCTAACCCGCTATAACGAGTACCAGGATAAAGCTAATCAACTCACTGATGACGCACCGGAGACGGCAAAGCAAGAACTTCAACGGTTGCGGGAACGAGTGCTAACCAGCCTCAGCCAGATTCAGAGTTTAGTAAGTCTGACTCCGGAAGAGCCAGCCACAATTGAAGCAATGCTACTCCGATTAGAGCAAGATGCCAGAGCGTTCATTAGTCCAAAAGAATTGTTTGGCGAAATCCTGACCATTCTAAATCAAGCATTTCAGCGCAAACATGCCAATCAATCCAAACCCCGTAAGCTGCCGTCTTCCTTAGAAAAAGACTATACACCTCTTTACGATGCGCTGATTCCCTATGCCAACAAAGCGTTTAGCTGGCATCAGCGGCAGGCGACATTACGCCAAACCTATCAGGTAGATATCCGAGTTCACGATGATTACACTGTTTGGACTGCCTTAGTGCAGGAAACGATGCTAGGTGATTTAGAGGAAGCCCAGCGACGGGATGAGTTTGCCCTGCAAGCCGCTTATGTGGTGTTTATCCGCCTGCTGCTCATCCGAGTGTGTGAAGACAAAGGAATTTTCCCGAATCGCTTTGTATCAGATGGCGGGGTGAAGCATTGGCAAGAGGACATTCAGCGATATTGGGTATTTGCTACGGGTAACCCTTACAGCCCTCTACTGGATATGGCGTATGACAACGCCCAAAACATTTACGCTCACTTTTTCACGGGACGGGAGTTATTCAACTGGTTTCAGTTGGATCGGCAGCAACTGCTGATGACGCTGCACCAACTCAGCCGCTTTAACTTTGCTGGAGTGGATTCTGATATCGTGGGTACGGTCTATAGCACCTATGTCAGTCGTAAGGAGAAGCGAGAGAAAGGGCAATATTACACTCCACCAGAAATTGTTAATTACATCTTAGATGAGGTGGGTTATAAGACAGGGACTGCCATCATTGGAGCGAATAAACGCCTGATCGATCCGGCGTGTGGTAGTGGTTCATTTTTAGTTGCGGCGGCTAAACGGCTGGTGGACGCTTATAAAGGTAATGCGGATCAAATTGACGATCCGGTTACGGTATTAGATCGGGTGCAAAATAACCTGTATGGTTTTGACCTTAATCCCTTTGCTTGTTATTTGGCGGAAGTTAACCTACTCATCCAGATACTCGATTTAGTCAAGCTTGCCCATGACAAGGGACAACGCCCTAGAATTCAACGATTCCACATTTATAACGTCGATGCGATCGCTCGTCCAACTGGAACCTATCGCTTTGCTTTATTCAACACCCTGATTGCTGAAGAAAGCGACCAAGTAGACCAAATCAAAAGCCGCGCCCCGAATACTCCCTATGCTAATGGCTTTGCTTTCGTGGTTGCCAATCCGCCGTATGGTGCAACATTAAGTAATGAATACAAAGAAATTCTTAAGGTTGATTATGCCGATGTGTTTTATGGTCATCCTGATACCTACACTTTTTTCCTCAAGTTTGGAATTGAACTTTTAGCTAAAAAGGGCAAGCTTGGATTTATTACACCTAAT
>JAIUYC010000497.1 GCA_020216575.1 Coleofasciculus sp. S288
AGTGGAGGGTATACGGATCGGTGTTGTTTGTCGGAATATCTAGTTTGTGAACCGTGCCGTTAATCAGCTTTGCACCGAGTTTGGCAGCGCGATCGCGCATGAAGCCATCAAGTACCTCACGGCGACACATGCCGATATATTCGTCTTTGTTTTCAAGTTTGATATCAACTTCAACATTAGAGGGTGAGATCATCTTCATCTGTCTCACCCGGCGGTCAATAATCTCTGGCGGTAGGTCGAACTCACTTACCATACACAGGGGAATTGCACCGCCACAGGGCTTGGCATTATCGAGCTTACGTTCAAACAAGTACGTTTCGATTCCGGCTTTTGCCAAAGTTTCGGCAGCAGAAGAGCCTGCTGGTCCCGATCCAACTACAGCAACCCTTAGTGCTGGCATCTTTTCTCCCAATCTTGCATGAGCTACGGAGTGAATCGTATCACGGACGTTCGGCTCATCTGATCGCTATCCTCAGATATTGGGTCAACTTGAAATACACCTTAACAACTGAGCGCAATATAACTTAACAATTGGGAAGGTGATTGGTCACCCATAGAGCAAAGGCATAGTAATAGAAACCCTACTCCTAGTGCAGCGTGGCGGAAATAAGTGACCAGCTAAAATCTCCTCCTCTTCCCCTTGTCTCCCTTGTCCTCCTTGTCTGGAGAAAAGTTGTCAAACCTTCTGCCGCCCTGTACTAGCTTTCTCTATCCTTCGACGTTCTCAGCATTTTTACTCATTCAGTAGCCGACTAATTTTAAAATTGTTATCAGCGAAGAATCAGGATCGAGCAAAATGCGAATCTTAATTATGGGTGGCACCCGATTTATCGGTGTTTACTTGACTCAGCTGCTGGTACAACAAGGTCATGACGTGGTGCTGTTCAATCGCGGTAATCGACCCGCTCCCGTGGAAGGAGTGAAACAGATTCATGGCGATCGCACTGACTCCACTCTGCTTAAGGAAAAGTTATCACAAAAACAGTTTGATGCCATCTTTGACAATAACGGTCGTGAATTGAGTGACACTCAGCCCCTAGTCGAGATTTTTAAAGATCGAGTGCAGCATTTTGTTTACATGAGTTCAGCAGGGGTGTATTTGAAGTCAGACCAGTTGCCCCATAAAGAAGGCGACCCCGTTGACCCCAAAAGCCGCCACAAAGGCAAGCACGAAACAGAAGCTTACCTAATAGAGCAGGGCGTGCCGTTTACGTCGATTCGTCCCACTTACATCTACGGCCCCCAGAACTACAACGAATTGGAAGCCTGGTTTTTTGACCGGATTGTGCGCGATCGCCCTATCCTCATCCCCGGTAATGGATTACATATCACACAATTGGGACATTGTAAAGACTTAGCCAGTGCAATGGCAGGGGTTTTGGGGAACGAGAAAGCGATCGGACAAATTTATAATGTATCGGGCGATCGCTATGTCACGTTTGATGGGTTGGCACGCGCTTGTGTAGAAGCGGCTGGAAAGTCACCCGATTCAGTAAAGATTGTGCATTACGACCCCAAAAAATTTGATTTCGGCAAACGCAAAGCTTTCCCACTACGGGTGCAGCACTTCTTTGCTGATGTTCATAAAGCGATGACCGAACTCTATTGGCAGCCGGAGTTCGACCTTCTGAGTGGGTTGAAAGATTCGTTCCAGAACGATTACCTCGCTTCTAGTCGTGACACTGCTGAGGTTGACTTCTCTGTGGATAAGGAGATTCTCAACGCTGCCTGACGTTAGGTTTAGAAGTTACGAGTGATGAGTTATGAATTATGAGTTTTTAGAGTTTTAAGCTAGGCTCCCTAGCCAAAAAAGTTCTTGAATGTTTAATTCATAACTCATACCAAATCCGCATCCATCACCCCTTTTATCTTTTAATTCCCTCCGTATTCTATTCTCTGTGAACTCCGTGCCTCAGTGGTTTCTTCAATAAGGAGGCAATCATAGCAATAGCGACTTTTCAAACAACCTCTCATCACTTCTCGACAATAGAATCTATTGATCGGCTTGAGCCGTTTGGTTGCCCTCAGATGTAGGACGAACGACGTACCGAGAAGCCTCTACATTAAGGGGTGGCATCTTACCTTGGCGGACTAGGGCTTGATAAATCAATGCCGCAGCAGAACCCCGCTTAAGAGGTTCGTTAGGATTGAGAACCCTGACATCTGGATAGTTAACAACAATATTGGCTTGGGTGAGTGCTGCCACATCATCAATGGCATCTTCAGGAATCTGGTCAGCATCCTCATAGTAGGCTTGAACAAGCTCTGATGCCGAGCGACCAGAAGGCACATTCTGCCCTGCCGCTACCGTTGGTGGAGTAGTGTCCGCTGGTGGAGCCTGCGTCCTCACTGGTGGGCTGTATAGCGGCTGCATCAAGGTAGTCGCTGCAAGAGGAAATATCAAAGGTTTCCGCTGCCGAGTAGCTTGACGCTCATTGGCTGGCTGGATAGTTACGGGTGTTGTCGTAGCTTGCGCTGCAACTGAAGGAGTAGGGTCATACGTCAAATTCAGCCCTCTCGCTAAGGCAACTAATGCCTCAATTCTAGAGACTTCCTCTCGCGGTCGAAACAAATTTCCCTGAAAGTCCCTCATAAATCCGGCTTCATAAGCTTCCTCGATAGGAGGAGCTGCCCAATACCCATCGGGAACATCTTTAAAGACACTTCCACTGGGTATTGTTCTAACTCGTTCTTGACTAAAAGCTTGGCGGATAATTGCCGCAAACTCGTCACGCTCTAAAGGCCGCTCAGGTCTATAAGTTCCATCAAGATATCCAGTAACAATGTCTGCTTCGGCTAATTCTTGAATAAATGGTTGCGCCCAGTAATCAGGCTGGACATCAGGAAATGCCCCTTGAGTGCCTTGAGCTGACACTTCAGTAGATATCATGACTAAAGAACTAGCCGCACTGACACTGATTCCTAGAGCTAGTAAAGCTGCACTTGCTGATAACCAACGCATCACACATCCCCTCCTTTATTTCCTAGTAGCAATTAGTGGTTAGAGAATGTCTCAGAAGTTAGTTTGATCCCCCCTAGCCCCCCTTAAAAATGGGGGAAAATCTGGCTCAAAGTCCCCCTTAAAAAGGGGGATTTAGGGGGATCTCCACCCTCTAAGCGTCTTGATTACGACTTTTCAGACATCCTCGTAGCGGAGCTTAGTAACCAGAAGTCTCAAAAGCTATATTTCTCAGAGAGCTTCCGACGCACTAAACACCAAAAATGTCCCTTAAGGATTGTTAGGACGCTGATTGGGACGTTTCACAACTGGACGCCCTTCAGTGTTGATATCTAATTCTTCGCGGCGGACTGTTTCTGTGGTGTCAACCGTATCCTGGACAACCTCTTTCCTGACGGTGACTTCCTCGTGTACAAACGGTTGCTTTCTGATATCAGCCGTCTCTTCGTAGATTTCTACGTGAGCCACTTCGCCTTCTCTAAAGTCAGCATCACCCGGATTAACTGTAGTTCTAACGTCAGTAGGACTGTTCCGCTCGATGATAAGTCGCTCCTTCTCTACAGGAACTGAAGCTCGTATTGTTTCGGTTTCAACCCGCTTACCAATTTCTACCTCACCTGTCTTGCGACGGTTTTTACTCGTAACCAGCCGTTCTTCATACAGCCTGAGCTTCTGATGCTCCTGCTCGTTCATCTGGTACAGTGCAGGCTCTCGCTCATAGGTGTAGGTATTGCGATCGTAAGTAGCAGGGCGTTGTGTACCTGCTTGCCCAGATATTCCTACCAGTCCTGATGCTTCAACTGGTACTGACGTATCTACGGGTACTGACCTTTCTACAGGTGGTGTGTAATCGGTTGCTACAGATGCCCCTGTAGGTGCTGACGTTCCTACGGCTGGCGTGCGATAAACATCTCGCACTCGTTCTTCGTAATCGTAATCCACCGTCATCCTGTCATCGTATTCCGGTAATCGTTCCGCTTGGTCTTTGTTGGCCAGTCCTATGGCATAAACTCGTTGCCTGTCAACATCAATGTGACAACGACCCACTGGAAGCAAGACCTTCTTACCAAAAATCCAGAAGCCTGTATCGATGACTAGATATCGGAAACGCCCTGTTTCATCAACTAGCACATCGTCAATGGTGCCAATCTTGTCATCTGTTCTCCCCGCATAGACATCAAGCCCCTTAACGTCTTCGCCATCAAAAGCGTCTTGACGATAGTTGGGATTAAAATCTTCAATTTTATAAAGAGCCATTCTTTTATTCCTATAATTTCCTACCTCCGAATACGTAGATTTTAGGAAGCTAGAACGCTTAACTCATCCTTCTTATGAGTGATTAAGACAACTATTTATAAAAGTAAAGGTTTCTCGAATACACAAAGGACACGGCATTGCCGTGTCCCTACAAACAGGCTGTATTTCAGCCGACTGAGAACTGTTATAGCTATTGTTACAACTATTTTTGATTCAGCCGTTAAAACTAACTCTCTGCAAAGCAGAATAGCGTTTTTTATTCTTCTATCTTATGGTAGATATACTTGACATCTGCTCTATTTAAAAAGAAAGATGGTTCTTTTTCCGACACACTTTTTGTAAAAATAATACCTAGCGCCCCCATAACAATACTTCGGACGATCTGCGATCACTCCTCCAGCATGAGTTCAGGAAGGAGCGAGTACAGTCAGGGCGTAGCGT
>JAIUYC010000498.1 GCA_020216575.1 Coleofasciculus sp. S288
TATCGGAGTATTTCGGCTGACATAAGCCAGGTACGTTTTCCATTACGAAGTAGCGGGGTTGGAGTTCTTTCACTAAGCGGCAGAACTCAAACACCAGGTTGTTTCGCACGTCATCGAGCTGACGCTTCCCAATGAACGAAAACCCCTGACAAGGCGGTCCACCAAACACTAAGTCAATGGGAGTCGTAGAGACGTGATACCCCTTATTTTCATTCCATTGTCCGCGATCGCATGCCCACGCTTCCACTGCATCTCGAACGTCCTGACCCGACAGCGTCGCGACATCTGTACATAACACCTTAGTGTGCGGGAAGTTAAAGGCATACACAGCCGCATGAACTGGGTCATGTTCAACGGCTACCGCAACATCAAATCCCGCCTGCTCAATCCCCAGAGAAAAGCCACCAGCCCCAGCAAATAAATCAATTGCCACAGGACGGCGAAAGTCGTCAAGCGAACTGCCTGAACTTCGTCCCACTAAGGTACGTTTCGCTTCGCGAACGGCATCGCCATTCTGTTGGTTGTTCCCATTGTGGGGTCTATCATCTGGAAGCGAATGGATAGCTATCGTCCTTCGTTTCTTGACTAACTGAGTTTCTCAAATCTTAGTACCCTTTGGGGAAAATTTTTGCCAGACCATTGACATTCTTTGTATTACATGTGTAGTATCATGGTGTCAAAGTAACAACGAGCTGAAACTCTTTTGTCGTGACTGGAATTGGAGAGTTGGGAAACCCCTGCCGTGAGGGATGATAAGTAGTGAATTAGCGATCGCAATCTTTGTACAGCACGGAGTACGCTACACCTCTACTCGCAAAACTGCATAACCTCTGTTGAGCTGAAAATATTTACCAGTAGAGAAAAACGTTCATCCTCATCACTTTGCAGGAGGTTCAAGATGTCCGAAGCGATCGAATGTCCAGAGTGCGGGAAAAAATCTGTAGTACGGCACAAAGAAGAACTCTACGAATGCTTGAGCTGCAACTTTAAGCGGGATCTCTCGGAACCTCCTAAATCAGAATCGAAATCGGATATTTCGGATATGGGGGTTCTCTTGATGGGTTTGATTGCTGGACTCGCCGCCTTCTTTGTCCTACACACAATCACAACGTCCTTTAGGATAGCCCAGCCTGAAGTTAAATCCTCCACCACGCCCGCCATCACTCAAGACAGCGCTTCCTGGACTTTGGACAACTGAATCTCGGAGACTGTGTGAAGCTAGTTACACAACCTTACCTAACTCAAGCCAGCCACTGGCCGCATGCAGGTCGTCACATTCTCGCTCAGTTTGATGATACATCGGTGGTGGTCTACCAAGCCTTCCGTCCTGCCATTGGTCACTTTGCAGCCAAACACGGCTACTTCGGAGATGAGTTCAGCCTAAACCGAATGAGCTGGATTAAGCCGAACTTTCTCTGGATGATGTATCGTTCAGGCTGGGGGACTAAACCCGGACAAGAGGTTATATTAGCCATTCAGATTCAACGGGCGGCTTTCGATGTAATCCTAGCAACAGCCGTTCACTCCAATTTTGTGCCAGACTTGTACCCGAGTGAAGCGATTTGGAAACAAGCTGTTGCTCAATCGTCCGTCCGGTTGCAGTGGGACCCAGATCATCATCCATCGGGTGCAAAACTAGAGCGACGTGCTATTCAGTTAGGACTTCGGGGTGAGGTACTAGCTCAGTACGCTCGCGATTGGATCATGAACATTGAGGACATCTCAGAATTTGTGCAACAGCAGTACCAATACGTCCAGCAACGGGACTGGAAACACTTGAGAACACCGCATGAGGAAGTCTATCCCGTCCGAGAGTCCCCTATAGCCGAGAGACTGAGATTATCAGCTCTTGAGACAGATACACATGGCATGAGAGACCCCAACAAGATGAAAATCACGCTCCTGTGAATTCTATTTTCAAGGGAGCGCCTTCATCTTGAACAATCAAGAATTTCATTAGACTCAATGGCTTTGTTTCGACCTGAGGAAGTATCAGTGAGCTTACCCCTGATTTACCCCATGTAAATTTTCACCTATTTTGTTTCAAAGGTGACATTATGAGCAATCTAAAAGCAGCTTACAAAGAGATAGCTCTTGCCGTGTGGCAGCTCTGTAGCGAAGAGCATCCAGACGACTTGGCAGAGCAAAAACCTGTTCATCGCGCTAAGGCAAAGGACAAAAAACGCCAGGAAGAGAATTCCGCTCAGGTTCAGTAATCAGTTAGAGCGTGTTTGAAAAGACCATCTATTAATAGCTCAACAGTTAAAGCTCCCCCCTAGCCCCCTTATTAAGGGGGCTAGGGGGGTATATAGCAAAAGGCAGAGGGCTCCAGGGCAGAAGGGATGCATATTGACGGGTCAAGGTTTCAGGATTTGACTGTGTCCTATCTGTCTCAACAAGCAATTTAAAAGCGTGACAGCTTAGCTGGGGTTTCAACCGCCAAGTCCTATCGATTGATCGCACATTCTCCGCAGGAACTTGTAAACTTTGGTGCAGGTCAACCACCTGATGGTACTCGTCAAATCAACACCATGCCAAATACCGTTCGCTTGACTGCTGCACTCTCCATAACTCTACTCGCACTGATTGCCGGATGTTCTCCTCAATCCAACTCGTCCCAAGCATCAGTCAACAGTGCTGAGAGTGCGACAGAACAGGGAAACCTCCCAGTACCCGCGCCCAAGTACGATATCCCTTCACTGGCATCTCCTGATAATCCTAATCCAGCCACGCAACAGCAAATTCAGCAATACATCAATGGGTTTGCAACCAAAGGATATTCCAAAGACGCTCAAGGCATCTGGATTCAAGCAGGCAATACCCTATTGGCAAATCACCAGGGGACAACTCCTCTCCCTGCCGCTTCCATTACAAAAGTGGCAACGTCCCTCGCCGCGCTGGAAACCTTTGGACCCGACCACCAGTTTATTACCTTAATTGGCGCAACGGGGCCGATTGAAAACGGTGTGTTGCAAGGTGATTTGGTGATTCAGGGAGGAGGAGACCCCTTCTTTGTCTGGGAAGAAGCGATCGCACTCGGCAACACCCTCAATCAAATGGGCATCAAGCAGGTGACGGGCAATTTAGTCATCCTCAACAATTTTTACATGAATTTTGAGTTTGACCCTGTCAAGTCTGGTAATCTGCTCAAGCAAGGGTTGAACGCTCAACTTTGGTCTCCTGCTGCCCAAACCCAGTATCAAACATTACCTCCAGGAACCCCCAAACCCCAAGTTGCGATCGCAGGTTCGGTGCAAATTTCCCCCACCGCATCCAACACAATGAAACCTCTCGTGCGCCACTATTCCTTCCCCCTCGCTGAACTGCTCAAAAAGATGAATCAGTACAGCAACAACAAGATGGCAGAGATGATAGCGAGTGCTGTCGGTGGTGCTAAAGTTGTATCCTTCAAAGCCGCGCAGTTAGCTGGGGTTCCTCAAGAAGAAATTATCCTCGTCAACGGTTCTGGGTTGAGCGAACTCAACCGAATTTCTCCCCGTGCTGCCTGTGCCATGTTTCTCGCTATTGAGCGCATCCTGCAACCGCATAACATGACAGTGGGCGATTTATTTGCGATCGTGGGACAAGATGAAGGTATATTAAATCAGCGCCAGATTCCTCAACTAGCCGTCGTCAAATCGGGAAGTTTGAATGCCGTTAGTGCCTTAGCGGGGGCATTGCCGACTCAGCAACAAGGCACAGTCTGGTTTGCCACGATGAATGTCGGAAATAACTTGGAAGGATTTCGCGCCCAGCAAGAGGCTCTCTTACAGAACTATATCAACCAATGGGGAACCGTTCCCTCTCTGCCAGAGGAGTTGACACCCAATCCTGACAGGACTGGCAAAACTTCTGGTAATGAAATTGTAAATTAGAGGTCATTTATAATTAGCCTGCGGAGGCAGGCTTTTTTTGTAGGGTTCCGCAGACTTTAGTCTGACGGAATTATACCAATTCCACTACGATTGCCCTCTTTTTTAAGAAACCACAGAGGCACAGAGTTCACAGAGGAGAGAACATGGAGGGAATTAAAAGATAAAAGGGGTTATGGATGCGGATTTGGTATTAGGGGTATAAAAAGCCCCTGAAACTAGTCATTTTGAAGATACACTGATGCAGGGTGAGGAGGAGGGATGAAAGCGCTCGTAACTGGAGCCAACGGATTTACCGGCTCTCATTTAGTCAAAGCCTTAGAACAGCGAGGCGACACGGTTGTTGGTTTGGTACGCCAGTCCAGCAACTTAGCACGCCTGCGCGATCGCAATGTGCAATTGGTATACGGCGACATCACAGACCGGGATGCCCTGAAAACAGCCATGACTGGGGTAGATTGGGTATTTCACACTGCCGCCTACGTCGAACTCGGATTAGTCAACGCCGCAGAAATGGAGCGGGTGAATGTGGAAGGAACCCGCGCCGTGATGGAAGTCGCCCAAGCTACAGGCGTATCGAAAGTGGTCTATTGCAGCACGATTGGCATATTTGGCGATACGCAAGGTCAAGTTGTGGATGAAACATTCAAACGCACCCAGACTGACTTTTCCTCTGCCTACGATCGCACAAAATACGACGCTCAACAAATTGTCGATCGCTTTGCCGCCCAAGGGTTGCCCGTTGTGAGCCTCCTACCCTCTGGCATTTTCGGACC
>JAIUYC010000499.1 GCA_020216575.1 Coleofasciculus sp. S288
AATTTCCCTTCTAAATAATATGCCGTGGGGAGCCGCCTTTACCCTGGCTGATGTGGATGGCGATACTTACAGCGATTTAGTCTTCCACAGTTGGGAGTGGGGCGGCGACTACACTACCAATCTCTATATGCTGAGGGGGCAGGGCAATGGCACATTTGCACCTGTAGCAGAGCAACAGTTGTTGCTGACAAGCCCTTACGGAGCCAGTCAAGCGGTATTCGGAGATTTTAATGAAGATGGCGCTCTGGATGTTTTCCTACCTCCGGACGATGATGTTTCAGATATGGGTCAGGCACATATTGCTTTCAACAATGGCTCAGGAGTGTTCGGTTCGCCGCAGGAGTCGATTGACTTTCGTCCTGATAATGAGAGCTACACGAGTGACGAGTTCTTGGCATTTGCTGAAACCTACGACGTGAATCTGGACGGGTACCTTGATATCGTTGGGCGGCTGAGTCCTATGGATGGCAGCGGAAATTATAGCACTGCGGTCTACTGGGGAGATGGCACGGGTCAATTCTCGGTACAGGGAGATGAGCTTTTCTCTGTTGCAGCGTCAGAACCCTACAAACCCGTCTTAACACCACTGGTTTTCACTCCTCAAGTGCTAGAAACACCGGGGGATACTATTTCTACAGCGCTCGATAGTAGACTTAGTTCCGCCAATCCCGGCACTTTCTCGCTCATGAGTGAGATTGGTGACAATCCTAATGTAGCGCCAGCATCGGACGTGGACTTTATCGAGTTCCAACTCAACGCAGGCGATCGCGTGACGATTGACATTGACGCCGACGAGTTTGGCTCCTCCTTAGATTCAGTCGTGCGGCTATTCGACTCGGCAGGGAATGAGCTGACTTTCAGTGATGATCATCCTGCCCCTGGTGAAGCAGCTTCCTATGACTCCTACATCGACTTTACTGCCAGCTTGTCAGACACCTACTACCTGGGAGTAAGCAGTTACTCTAACTTTAGTTACGACCCCTTGGTTGCAGGCAGTGGCAGTGGCTATAGCACCGGGGAGTATGAGCTTACCATCGCAGTTATTCCTACTCCACTGCTATAAATTAGCCAAGAGCTTTTAAGGCTAGGTTTTGTCACCAGGACTTATGCAAAGAAAGCTTCTAAACCACCAATTTTAGGGACACGATATATCGTGTCCCTTTCAGATTAGGAGTACAACAGCTTAGTCCCTGCATTCATGTGACGTGCTTCCTTCAAATTCTGACAAGTTTGGTATCAGTGATAGCCCACTCGATTCATCCATGAAGACTCTCTTCTTAGGCTGCTGAATGGGAATCTGAATTAAGAATGCTGTCCCCTGATTAGGGGCTGAAATACACTGCAACTGACCCCCATGTTTTTCGACAACAATCTGGTAGCTAATCGACATCCCCAAACCCGTCCCTGAACCAACGGTTTTAGTCGTAAAAAATGGGTCAAATAACCGATGACAGACCTCCGGAGTCATTCCCGAACCGTTGTCACCAATCAGGACGAGTGCGCAATCCCCTACAGCCTCCGTGCAAATCCATATCCTACCGGGGTGATGTTTGAGTTCTTCAATAGAGTGTTCTTTTCTATACTCTTCTATCGCATCAATAGAATTCGTGAGAATATTCATAAAAACCTGATTGAGTTGTCCGGCATAACACTGCACTTGGGGCAACTTACCGTAATCTTTAATGACTTGAATGTCGGGATAGTCTAGGTGTTTGGATTTTAGACGGTGAGCGAGAATCAAAAGGGTATTATCAAGACCATCGTGAATATCGACCCATTTCATTTCCGCTTGATCGACCCGCGAGAAGTTTCGCAAGGATAAAACAATTTTGCGAATGCGGTCTACTCCGACTTCCATAGATAACAGGATTTTGGGCAGGTCTTCCTTAATAAAATCGAGGTCAATTGTCTCTATCTCCGCTTGAATTTCTGCGGTGGGTTGGGGATAGTGTTGTTGGTAGAGTTGGACGAGGCGGAATAAGTCTTCGGCATATTGATTGGCGTGCATGAGATTGCCATAGATGAAGCTGACGGGATTGTTAATTTCATGAGCAATGCCCGCGACGAGTTGCCCCAAACTGGACATTTTTTCGCTTTGAACGAGTTGAGCTTGGGTGCGTTGGAGTTGGTGGAGGGTTTTTTGGAGTTCAGTGGCATGCTCTTGGGCAGTTTGAGCGGCGAGGCGGCTTTGTTTGTAAAGTTCTGCTTGGTCGATCGCGATCGCAATTTGGTCGGCAACCGCTTGCAGTAATTCCACTTCACTATCGCGCCAAGGTCGAGAACCGCTCGAGTGACCACAGCTAACCGCACCAATCTTGCCGGATGTGGTATGGATGGGTAGAGTTAAGAGTGCTGTATAGCCCATACTAAAGAAGAATTTCCGCTCGACTGGGTCGGTCAAGTCTCTGGCGCAATCTACACGAGTCAGTTCCTTGTTAAAAATCCTGGTCGCCAAGGGACCAAATGCTGTCACGGGAACGCAGTAACTGATGAGACTGGGAAAGGTGGACGTTTTGGCTTCCTGAACGATTTCCCAAACCGATTGCTCGGCGTTCGGTCGATACCACATGAACAGACAGCGATCAATTTGCAAGAGGTTGCGAATTTCGCGCACGGTAGTTTCTAGGATGGTATTGAGGTCGAGGGAGCAACGAATCTGATTGGCAAGTCGGTTGAGCAGCGCTTCCCGATTCGCTAGTTCTCGATATCGGGCTTCCGATTGCCGCAGTTCCTCTTCAACCTGTTTGTGTCCTGTAATGTCGGTATGAATGCCAATTAGTCCGATCAGTTGACCCGTTTGATCTTTAATCGCGTCGGCACGCAAGTCAATATGCATGGTGCGACCACTGCGACTCTTCATCGTGAGTTCGCCACGCCAGGATTGACCGTTTTGAATGGTTGCAAATACGGTCTGAGCATCTGTCAAATTGGCATAGATGGCTGAAGGTCCACCCGCTTGTGTTAGTTCCTCAACGGTGTACTCAAACAACTCGATAAACGCTGGATTGTGGTAAATTGACCGACCCGTGATATCTGCCATGCCGATGGCATCGCTGGTGCTTTCTATGGCTTTGCCGATGCGTAGCAGTTCCTCTTCGGTTTGTTTGCGTTGCGTAGCTTGCCGATAGGCATCGCTAATGTCGCGAGCCACGGCATAGATTAATCCTTCTGGAGCAAATGGTACGGCTGTCCACGCCAGCCATTTGTAGGAACCATCTGGGCAGCGATAGCGATTCTCAAAGTTGCTAACGCTTGCATCGGTCAACAGCTTTTGGACTTCGGCTAAGGTTGCCTCTCGATCCTGGGGGTGAACTAAATCAATAAATTGTGTAGAAAGGAGTTCACTGTGAGGGTAACCGAGTGTGGTTTCAAACGCACAGTTGAGCCGCTTAAAATACCCATCGAACCCCGCGATACAAAACATATCAACCGAGAGGTTGAAGAAGCGATCGAGCTGTACTTGAGTCTGTTTAAGTTCCTGAGTGTCGGTTGCCATTCGTTGAAGCAGTTGGTTAAGAGAGGTAGTCAACTCTCCGATTTCATCTTCACTGGTTAAGGGAACTTGTAAGGTAAAGTTGGCGTCCCGTGTCACCTGCTGAGCGACTTGAGTTGAGGCATGGATGGGACGGGCGATTGCTTCGCTGATAGAGGAGGCGATGGCCGCCGCGATCGCAATTGACAGCAATGTACTCACCGCCACAATCTGATTTTGCAAGACCTCTATTTGCTGCAAGGTAGCCGTTGCCTGATCATTTTTCCGGCTTACTGTCTCAATGAGTTGGGTGATATCCTGGGCGAGGCTCTCAAACTGATGGACTGCCTTACCCCGATTAAACTCCAACAGTAACGCTTCAGCGCCTGGCCTGGAGCGTGAGGAAACGGGAGCGATTTGCGCGACAAAGGCTTCTAAGTGTTGGCGGTAGGCTTCTGGGGTTCCCTCGTAAGTTTGCAACCATTGCTCCAGTTCAGCTATTTCGCGATCGGACGCATGTAATAAGTTGGTTTGAGAGGACTTGACTTGTGCCAACAACGCCTTGACTCTGTCGATACTGTCCTGAAGTTGGGAGTATTTCGATTTGAACTGTTTTGGATTATTGAGCAGGAAGAGTAATTGGTAGTGTTGCGATCGCGCCTCTATTGCCGTCATTTTTATTTGAAGCAAAAGATTTTCTTCTGCTTTGGCATAAACCACTTGCTCTACCGCTTGTTGTCGGTAGTAGCCTCCGAGGAGCAATCCCGTACCTGTTCCCAAAACCACGATTCCAATTGACACAGCATACCCAAAGGCAATTTTCTGCCTGATGTTTGAGTGGCTCAGGAGCTGTTGTAATCGAATTGAGGCTAGGTTCTTAAATTGACTTTGCCAAGGTAGTGTAGTACAGGTAACTTTACCACCTGTGGGGAAATTCATACTGGGAAACCCCATACTTAAAACAGTTTTGTATATCAGGCTAAATCCATTAAAAAAACGATTTTTTTAAACTGCAATTTATCACAAGAAAACTTAAAATTAAAAAATACAAAAATTAATATCTTAGATTGAAGAGCGATCGCAGTGACTCCTATTTTTACAAATTAAATGAAAAAATCAGAGAAGTTAGCTACCCGCGGAAAAATTGTCTATAACTTCAAATTTAT
>JAIUYC010000500.1 GCA_020216575.1 Coleofasciculus sp. S288
CGTTCCTTCCAGAATTTTTAGGAGTGCTTGCTGAACACCCTCGCCCGAAACATCTCGCGTGATTGAGGGATTTTCGCTCTTCCGGGCAATCTTATCAATTTCATCGATGTAGATAATACCTCGCTGAGCCACCTCGACATCAAAGTCTGCGACTTGCAGCAGCCGCAGCAAGATATTTTCCACGTCGTCCCCGACATAACCAGCTTCTGTTAAGGTTGTGGCATCGGCGACGGCAAAGGGAACATCCAACTGCGATGCTAAGCTTTGAGCCAAAAGGGTTTTACCGCAACCCGTTGGACCAATCATGAGGATATTGGACTTTTGCAGCTTAATGGTGTCCTCAACGGCATTGCTGTTGCCCTGTTCGGCGCTCAGGCGTTTGTAATGGTTGTAAACAGCAACGGAAAGAACTTTTTTGGCTTGGTGTTGACCGATAACGTATTGATCTAACGATTGCTTGATTTCAGTCGGTTTTTTTAGTTGCTGCCAAGTACGATGATTGACGCGGGTTGGTTGCCCCTGAGGTTGCTCGGTGGTTGGGGCGGGCTGAAGCGCAGTGTCATTCGAGGTATTAAGCAATTCCTCGTCCAAAATCTCGTTGCACAGTTCCACGCATTCGTCGCAGATGTAAACGCCCGGCCCGGCAATCAATTTTCGTACCTGCTCAGAGGACTTACCGCAAAAAGAACATCTTAGATAGGAGTCGTATTTGGACATACTAAAATCTTGCTGTGGGTGTGGTGGGAGCAGGCTTGCCTGTAGGAGGATTCTGCTGCATTGGTATCTGCTCAGCAGAGGAGAAATATTTTGCCGCTGTGTACATCACATCATACCTCCTACGATTGGGACACACTCCCCCGCCAAATGTGCAGCAACCTGACTGAGATAAACCTGAAGGACTATTCAATACCATTCTAAGAACAATCTCAAGGGGATTAGAGCAGCGGTAAGCTTTTCAACATTTCTCAATAAAGCCCTGCGAGTAATTCTCAATTAAGAAGGATTCTTGCAAGTAACAGGTGCAAGTAACTATTATTTTCAATAATGGCTTTTTTTTGAGAGGGTAACTCATGGCTCCCTACACAGCCGCATCACTCAAAGCCGAACTCAACTCGCGGGGTTGGCGTTTGACACCGCAACGGGAAACGATTCTGCATGTTTTTCAAAATCTGCCTAGAGGAAATCATCTGAGTGCTGAGGAACTCCATGAACTGTTACAACAGCGTGGAGAACCCATAAGTCTATCGACAATTTACCGTAGCGTCAAGTTGATGTCCCGGATGGGCATCTTGCGAGAATTAGAACTAGCAGAAGGACACAAGCATTACGAACTCAATCAACCATTTCCAAATCATCACCACCATCTAGTCTGTATTCAGTGCAACCAAACGGTTGAATTTAAGAATGATTCGATTTTAAAACAAGGAATGAAGCAGGTGGAAAAGGAGGGACTGCAACTGATTGACTGCCAATTGACAATTCATACCATTTGTCCAGAAGCAGTACGGATGGGATGGCCTTCTGCTCTACCGAGTAATTGGCGCTGCACGAGAGCGATCGCTCTAGAGCAAGAAGTCACAGCAGTGAAAAATTGAAGGTTGAAAGGTTTAAGGTTGGAACAACAGTAGATTTTAACCGATTACTTTCTACTTGGCTGCCCTGAAATAAGGCAGAAGGCAGACGGCAGAAGGAATAAGGATTTTTATCCATTCATGGTGAGCTTTTGCTCATGATGCCTAACCTACAACCTGCAACCCCTGCGACCAAATGAGTAACTCACCGTTCTGTCCTCCAGCCGCCAATTGGTGTCCTTGGGGATGCCAAGCAAAGCGGGAAAAACCGTTGGCAGCGCCTTCTAGGATTTGCGCGACTTGCTCGGCTTCCTGCAAAAGGCAGACATAACCATCGTCAGCAGCGGATGCTAGCAGGAAGGTATTGGGTTGAAACGCGATCGCTTGTACCGTTCCTTCATGGAAATCCAAAACTTTAGCTTCCCATCCCGCAGACTCATCGGCTTGCTTTTCCCATACTGTAAGACTTTGAGCGCAAGAGGCGACCAACAGGGGAGCGCCTATGGAGGTGAGGGGGTCAGACCATGCTAGGTTGCGGATTTTTCCAGGAAAGCCTCGCATCACCCATGGATCGGGATTGCTCCATTCTAAAACCGTTAGAGTGCGATCCATGTTTCCGGAGGCGAGATACTTGCTATCCCTTGACCAAGCGATCGCAATACTAGCAGCCCGAATGTCCAGATTGTCAGGAGGTTCATCCCAGTTTTGCGCGTTCCAAACCTTAACGCCTCGATGACCACACACTGCTAAATACCGTCCATCGGGACGCCAATCTAAACCGAGTACCGAGGACGCCTCGAAATTCAGCGTTGCCACAATCTTACTCGTCTGGGCGTCCCAAATTTGCACAGAACGCCCCAGGCTAAATGCAAGCTGATTGCTGATGGGACTCCAAGCTAGATGTTCAACCCAAGTATTTGCTCCTCCTTTTGAGTGAGGGCGGAAGGGGATGAATTCTCCCTTACTCCCCCTCTCCCCCTCTTCCTGAAACCGCCAAATTCTCACCCGCCCATCCTGTCCCCCATCCGCGAGGAATTGCCCATCGGAGGAAAACGCAATGCTGTCGATAGATTGACGGGTGTCAGTCTGTAACTCGGTGAGAGCATCGGGTGTCCACAGCACCATCTCTCCTGCTGCTGAACTGGCGGCGAGAGAGTTACCCCTAGGTGACCACGCGATCGCCGTTATATAATCTGAGAGCGTTCCCTGCCATTGCAGCTCGAGTAAATTTTCGCCCTCAATCCCTAAACCAAACACTTGCGAAAATCCTCTCTGAGCTGGGCTTCATCTAGATTGCGACCGATAAAGACCAGCTCGTTTTTGCGTGTTTCATGAGGTTTCCAGGAGCGATCGCGCGTTCCCTCAAAAATCATGTGAACCCCTTGGAAGACAAAGCGATGGTCTTCACCTGCCAGATTGAGAATGCCCTTCATGCGGAAGATGTCTGGTCCTTGCGTTTGCAGCAGTCGTGACATCCAGTGCTGTAACTTTTCCCCATCAACTGCACCGGATTCTACCAAAGCTACAGAATACACTGATTCGTCATGTTCGTGGGCATCTTCGCTCAAAAATTCTGGGTCGATTTCTAGCGCTCGTTTCAGGTCAAAGGCTTTAACTCCTAACAGCGCATCCATTTCTACTTCAGCGTTACGGGTGCGGTGAATTTTGGCGATCGCATTCATCCCTCGAATTCGCCTCTCCAGCTCATCTAGCTGTTCTGACGTTACCAAGTCAATTTTATTCATCAAAATCACATCGGCAAAAGCAATCTGTTCTTGTGCTTCACTGCTATCCCAGTGTTCCCAGATATGCTTGGCATCCACCACTGTCACCACAGCATCGAGCTGCATCTGCTCTTGCATGTCTTCATCGACAAAAAAGGTTTGAATTACGGGGGCTGGGTCAGCTAATCCTGTAGTTTCAATTACCAAATGGTCAAATTTGTTGCGCCGCCGCATCAAGTTGCCAACAATCCGTATCAAGTCCCCCCGAACGGTGCAGCAGATGCAACCGTTATTCATCTCAAAAATTTCTTCATCGGCATCAATAACGAGCTGGTTGTCAATTCCGACTTCTCCGAATTCATTGACAATCACGGCGACTTTTAGCCCGTGTTCGTGGGTGAGAATGCGGTTGAGAAGTGTTGTTTTTCCAGACCCCAAATAGCCAGTTAAAACTGTAACTGGAACTGAACTCGATGTTGTGGCAGCAACCATATCTTGGATTCCTTATCTAGAAATCAAAGCAATTGGAGTGTCATGAGATGAGAGATAGACTCACGTCTGATGACTCCAATTTTGACTTTTTACTTTTGAGTTGGTCTTAAGAGCGTTCCACGAACGCGATTGCGTCCATTATGGACTGAAAGAAACTACTCCCCTGCCTCCCCTGCCTCCCCTGCCTCCCCTGCCTCCCCTGCTCCCCCCTCCCCCCCTTCCCCGCTCCCCTGCTTGTTTCTTAGGAGACGGGAGGTAGTCCTCGCATCTGACGGATGGCATTAATACAAACGATGCAGTCACAGCCAAAGAGTTGGACGGCCGCATCGCTCTCTTCTTCGCTAAAATTGAGCATTGGTGTCTCTGAAGATGAGTCAAGATTAGCCTCTGGAGCTTCTACACGATTTGCTCTAGCGATCTGAGTGGTTTGGGAATAACGAACACAGGTTAAGCGACTGATGCGGGGATTGGATTGGCTCTCACAGCGATCAGTAGGCGAGGTTATGGGTGCTGCATGTGCAGGGTTAACCGTCAGCACCACAGACAGCATTGAACCTAAAACGGTCGGGCTTGAGAGCAAAATCAGTGCCAGCTTCTTATTCATGACTCAACTTACCAACGTGGATGAACAGATAGATTAACCGATTTGGCGTTTCTCTTCAATTTCAGCTTTTACTCTCTACAAGCAGAAAGCCTCTTGTCAGAAAAATTAACTGATTTTGTTTTAGAGGTTGGGGTTGGGAATCGTTTCCTCTTCATGACTCGCGGCGTTTAGCCATTCGTGCATGGCTGGTAGCGCCCAAATTGCGTCAGCATAGGCTTGTGCCACCGCATCCAATTTCACGC
>JAIUYC010000501.1 GCA_020216575.1 Coleofasciculus sp. S288
TACATTAGCCGTGGAGGAAGACATTAATTCGACAATGACATCCGGGTAACGTCCGCCTTCCTGCCACACGACCCAACCTTGTCGGGGATAGCTGCCATCTATGTCTAAGACGGCAAAGAAATCTGGCCCTCGGAAGTCTCGGTTAAGTGCCTGTTGACTGCTGTAGTAGACGAACATATTGCCACCACAGAAGTAGTCGTTGCGATCGCGCCATGCTTGCTGTAGCGATCGGATTAGAGTATTCATGGCAATGCGGTGGCGGTTTGTCTCCAATGGTTCACCGTCGTCAAATATTAAGTCAGTGGGAGGCATGGGGGGTTCCCAGCCCAACATTTCTGTAGTCTTAGCTGACATCACATGACCCTCCCGACTTTGGATGATTTTATCTCATATATTCAGGTTAAGCTGTGTTTGTTAGGAAGGGAGAATTGCCTCAATATTCTTCTGCACCTGCTCAAGTTCCTGACGCTGCTGGGCAATCCAAGTTTTTTCAGCCTCACGTTGTTCGGGAGTCTCCTGCTGATATCTTTCTTGTCGCTCTAGGAAATCGTCATAGAACGAGATAGCTCTTGCAAGAGCTTGAGTCGCTAATTTAACCCTGTCATCAAAGAGTTCAGTAATAATATCATCGATTATTGACTCAACTTCATTTTTGAACTTAACAACGTCCTTCCAATAAATATCGCCCCAATTCTGATTTACTAATGCACCCAAAGGAGAACTAACAGCAACTGTCTTCCAATAAATATCTCCCAAACTCTTATTCACTAACACACCCAAAGGAAAACTAACAGCAACTGTAAAATTTTTCCCATTGCTAGGTGGATATTCTGTAAGATTGCAGAACTTAGTAGTAATTTCACTCAATATGGAGTACATCTGATGGATTAAATCAGCTTTTGTCTGCTGATCTAGAAGTTCCATAGAACGTTCCATTAGTTCTAAGTCAATAGCCTTAACTTCTTTATATATTAAAATCAAGCTATCTATAACGACTACGTATAGGTCTTTAGCTTGAGAATCAATATGGAGACGTATATCCTTAATAAACTTATCTTTATCAACCCAACCAATTTCTTGTTTTTGCTTCTGTTTAGCGTCTAAAAACCATTTTTTTCTCAAACAATCAATCCGTTCTTCCCAATTTTTTTTAACTTGTTTTGCTGTCTGAGACTTGCACTGCTTTACTAGGCGGCGGATTCTGATATCACGCCCACTAATCTCACCCATTTGCTCATAAATATCCTCTTTGGCTATCTCAAAGATTCTGGTCTTGCTATCAAAGGCATCTTCAGCTCGATGCAATTCATCTAAACAGGCTTGAACTAACTCCTTAAGTTTTGTGGTGGATTGCTTAAGCTCTGGAGAATAACTTTCAACCGTTTGACGGCTTTGGGATTGAGGTCTATTCGGTAGATTGATGAGTATCTCGCTAGCAGCATTAACGAATAAGGAGCCAAGCAACTCGAATTGGATTGGGTTGAGTAAAGAGTGAACTTCATCTAAAGCTTTGGCATCAACGGTTCCTTGATCAATTAATTCACTCTCTAACACCGTCAGGTGTGAAGATGTAACCTGTAACTGCTCAGCAACTAACTGCAAATACTGCTTCTCACTGGATTTTATTTCTCCATCTGTCATTGACATCTCATAGCCAATGGCAATCAGCAACAGTCTTTCTGGTTCTGAAAGGAGAGTTGTTAGCGCCTTCACATTATCAGTGTTTGCATAAACCTGATTCTCGCGGATACCCTTAATTGAGCGGTGCGCTAATCGACGCGCATCACTATCGGGAAGAGTAAATCTATTAAGTGTCGTTACTAGTCGTCTGATCTCTACGTCTGTTACCGTACCATCAGCGTGCATCACACCCAACAGAACTGTCACTAGTGCAGCTAGAAAGATTGCAGGAGGAGTGAGTTCCTGTTGATGAAGTTTCTGTCCGATAATGCGAGACAAGAGATCAACAGCCTCAGAGTTGAGTAGCGCAGTATCCATAGTGTTTGTGAACCGATAGTGTTACTCGCCGTCTAGTATCGCTAGATTCAAACGAGAATAAATCCGGGAAAACACGGTTATTTTTGCTGGCAAGACTAGCTAGGCTCTAAGAAACTAGCTTCTAACCAGGTAGAAATATGTTGTTTCAATTTGCCCCTGCTGTTCAGGCTGCAATTATGTCTGGCAAGTACGTGCAAGTCTTTACATCGGCAGGAGTGCCGATAGGCATGGCTAGAGACGCAGTTACCGGACAGTTCGTTGCTCATGCTATTGGTGCTGTTATCCAAAATAGTCCTTTATCACCACTGCTAGCTGCTTCCCAGTTTGTAACGACTGGGGCACAGATGGTTCAAACCCACATGGGGTTTCAAGGAGTCAATAGAAGAGTAGAAGGAGTTAGCCAGCAAGTTGTAGGAGTTAGCCAGCAAGTTGCAGGAGTTAGCCAGCAAGTTGTAGGAGTTAGCCAGCAAGTTGCAGGAGTTAGCCAGCAAGTTGCAGGTATCGATGCTGGTTTACAATCGCTCCAAGCAAGCGTGGGAGTTCTGCAAGCAACTACAGCCATGATTGGTGTCGGAACTGTAGCAGGTGTAGCCTTATCAGCAGTAAACCTCTGGCAAACACTGAAACTGCGAGAAGATGTAAAGCAGCTAAAGCTTGAAGTTAAAAACGGTTTTATTGACCTAAAAAAAGCCCTAAAAGACCAAGGAACAGAAATTATCCAACGCATTGATGAGGTTGCCCAAGACATCAAATTTGAGCAGCATCGTTTAGTCTTGATTCAGGCTTACGGGAGGTTTCTGGAAGCAACTAAGCTCATGAAAATTGCTCTGTCATGCAAAGACGTGAGTATTAAAAATGCTGACTTAGCAAATGCACGGCAAATGTTAGCAGAGGCATTAGCAGATTATAATAATCCTCGCCTATTATCAGAAACAAGTGCGGCTGGGCAACTCCGTAGGATGGAATGTGCTTGGGCGATTGAACAGACAATTGTTCTAACCTATCAATTGCAAGATGAGCCAGCAGCAGTAAGCGATCGCCTTTCTCACCTCCAAGATAAAATCCGTCAAGATTCCCTCACTGTAATTAATCGCTGTGAAACTGAAGATGAGTTGGATTTTCTCTTCCCTGAAATCACCCGAATTCACGACCATGATTTAGCTGTATTAGAATCCTGGCAAAATCATGTAGATTGGATGCGATCGCTTCCTCCATCCGAACTCAAACTACTGCAAAGCGCCGACTTCGACAACTCAGAAGTTACAGCTAATTCAGACACCAACACAGATACAACAGCCTTAGCAGAACCACTAGAACAGTTACTCTACGAGAATTTAAAGCAAAAATCTCATCCAGCCTCCCTACGCGATCAGATGGTGTTGATGATGAAACCTGCTCTACGTCAAGAATTTGAATCATACATCAGCCAGCAATCCGCGATCGCAGGTTATAAAACATTAGTTCCCGCCAATTTACAAAAAGCCTCAGACTTAGCTGTTGCTAATCTTTACTGGTATTTCAAAGTGAGAGATGAGTCAGAAGCTGAGGCAGTGACAGCGTAAAGTCGAGAAGTCGGGTTTCTTCAAGAAACCCGACTTCTGGTTGTGATTTGATTTAATTTCCCATCCATTTAAAGAGCGGTTTCGGTACTAGAGGTAGCGAGTGGGAGCGTTACAGTAAAGGTTGTTCCGAAACCGACTTTGCTGTTGACAGTAATGGAACCCCCCTGTAAGTCAACGGCATTTTTGACAATTACTAAACCTAACCCTGTCCCTGCAACCCTGCCCACATTGGTAGCGCGATGGAAGGCTTCAAATAAGTGGGATTGGTCTTCATCAGGAATCCCGATACCTTGATCTTGAATTTGAAATTCAATATGGCTGTCGCGGCAGGTTAGGACAAATTGAATTGTGCTGTCGGCAGGAGAATACTTGATGGCATTCGAGAGCAGGTTGCTGAGAATATGCTGCAAGAGTTTTTCATCCAGATTAGCCACCATGCAAGAACTACAACCGACTTCACTCTCGCGTTCAGTGCATAGACATTCAGGTGTGAAGATAATAGTGTGTTGGCGTCCAGCACTCAATTGTAATTCTTCCACTAACGAGCGACAGAACTGAAGTACATTCATCGGAGAAGGATGAAACTCCAATTTTCCAGCCTCAGCCTTACCCACTAGCAACACATCATCCAACATTTGGGTCATGTGTTTGACGTGAGTTTGAATGCGATCGAAGTGAATGAGTTTCTTCTCCTCCCTCCAACGGTCGCCGTAATGCTTTAATAATTCCGCAGACCCCAGAATGGTTGTCAATGGGGTGCGGAACTCGTGGGACGCCATAGAAATAAAGCGAGATTTGAGTTCGTTGAGTTCCGTTTCTTTTTTGAGAGTTTCGTGCAATTCGTTTTCTGCCTGTTTTCGTGCAGTGATATCGCGTACAATTGCCACAACTTCATTCTGCTCACTGAACGCCAACCGCACTTCCCAATACGAGGTATTTCCCTGCCAAGGCCACTGATACTCTAAAACTTGGAGTTCGCCCGTTTGTCGAGCTTGTTTGGCGCTGTGGAGAAGTTCTTGAGCCACCACTGTTGGCAAAATCTCCTCCAGGTTTTTTCCAAGAAATTC
>JAIUYC010000502.1 GCA_020216575.1 Coleofasciculus sp. S288
AAAAACTTCTGCCGCGCTGCACTAAATTTTAGCGAGGCTCTTTCGCAGTAATTGCTCTCGCCGCCTTAGTTCTGTAATCAAGGCAGCCGTGTGGGAGACAACACTAGCTTGATTGAGTCCTGGATTTTTTCTGAGTTTCAGGTATAGTTGGTAACAAAATCTGCATTCTTCTAAAATTTTTAAAATAGAAGGAGCAAATTTAGAAAACCGTACTTCATCTTCTTTCGTAAAACCATTCGTGTCGATTCTTTTAAACAATTCATCTTCATGATTATAATTTGGCTTCAACTTGTTAATTAATTGCACAACAGCAATTAAATCTCTTTGCTCGTTCAACAGAGGCCAAGTCAGCATCGTGTAAGTGCGATATCCTGTTTTCCTATCTGTATCCTTTGATGCTTCAGAGCGCGGATCGTCATAAACATCGAAAGGAACATTGATAACCTCCAAAGACATGGCAGCTAGACCAGCAAACCCTTTGTTCGCAGGAATATCAATCAGGAGATAGCCGCCCGCACCATCTTCAGCCACAACCGAACCGAGCTGTTGTGTTTGTTGATCGAGCAAAAAAATGCTGGTGCGATCGGCTCTGAGCAAATTCCCGGCTTTTCGGGTGAGGCGACGCAACATTTCACAAAGGGTACTCACAAGGTCATTGATCGCCTTGTCAATGTCTCCGACTCCCTCAAGCGAATTGAAGGAATTCGTGGTAACTTGCGAAGCCGCCTCTATCGGTGGAGAAAAAGCCTGATTTTCAGCGAAGCCAGCAATTTCTTGCCAGTTTAGCCCCAAAATCTGACAAATTTCTATAAAATTGTGACGGTTAACGGGTTGGCCTTTGAGAAAGAGATTAACAATCACAAGGGTCAGAGCTCGCCCTAATTCATCGGCTAGCTCTTGCTCGCGTCCCTCTTTTTTTAAGTTCCAGGCCAAATTGACTTTTTTGATGTGCTTTGGGTGTACACTCAACAGCTTGGTCATTTCTGAGCATCGACAAATTGCTCCTGCTCTGATCATAGACTGAGTAGGATGACATAATACTTAGAACCTCATCAGGCTTTCCGTTTCTGCTTTGGATACTTTGACCGCATCCTGACCAAAACGCTAATAAATATTTGCTCGATGTCATCTATCTAAAGAATTATATTGGTGTGGGATTGCGATCGCTCTGGCACGAAGCGACTGATATATGGGGCGGGTAGCTGAATAAAACGCTCTAGGAGAAATCTAAGAGAAACCCACGCCAAGCAAGCTTGACGCGGGAGTACGCCACTAGCGGCGAGGGAGTACTCGCTTCCGCCCCTGCCCTTCAGCCAGCTCGGCTTTCAGCTGTCTAAGCAAAGCATTGTGTCGTGCTTGCTCTATCTGATTCATTTGCTTCTCAAACTGAGTTAGATCTTCTATCATCTATCACCTCAGGAATTGACTCAAAAGAACAATAGCAGTCCCAAGATAGGAAGGTAGTAGCAGGCATTACCTCTGCCTGGTTGAAAAAGCGATCGCCTTACCAGAGGTAGCTTCTTCGAGAGTGCCAAATTCTTTCGCGTGGTATCTAGTAATAGTAAGGATTTGCGGGTTCAGAAATTTTTTTGAGGGAACTTGCGGCGATGGTCAGTTGGCGTTTTTCGTTCAGAGTTTCGGTAATCATCTGACCTTCAATTTCTAACCAGGTGTCAGGGGGATAGGAATCGCGCTTTCCAGTGGCAAGCTTCACGGGTAAGCTGACTGGATAGGCATCAGCCGCACAGCAGGTAATCACGAAGCGGGAAATCAACAGGTATTGTGGGGAAAGGTCTGAGGGATGGACGACAAAGCCTTGGACTTTTACCTTCTGTCCTGCATAGGCGTCGGGTTCAGGATAGACATTCAGCGTGCGTATCCATTCAATCAGCGATCGCTCTTCCGGTTTGCTGTTACTACGAAATGCTTGAGGTTGCGATCTCGTCATGGTAATAGCATCCGTCACACCTCGCTGAATTGCTATTTGACTGGTAAAAACTTTCGGCGTCACCAGCAATCCCAAAATGGCTGTAGCGATTAGTAAGGCACTACTCCAACCGGGGGGGAACAAACTAATATGTTGAACTACAGGTAGAGGCAATCGCTTCCCAGAGGCACGTTGACGTACCTGAGTGAGCAGTTGGAACATCCTCAAAGCAGCAAGGCACAACAAAACGACGCCAGTTGCAATCACCAACCAAAAGTAATTTGGGTGAATTAGCAAGCTTAACTGGCCCTTCAGCCAGTATCGCAGCATCAAAACGCCCCAAGCCCATAAGGCCACGATGTCCAATAGAGCCAGTACGAAATTTTTAAGGTAGGGACGTGATTTCTGGAGTCGTCCTGCGTTTTGAATTGAACTCATAAGCTTTGATTACTACTCATGGGTCATGGGTCATTGGCAAATAACAAACAACATTAGCTAACTAATATGCAAGTTAACAAACAACGTCAACAAAAATGTCAACTGCGCTGCCAGGGCAAAAAAGTAAATGACTGCTTTTGCCTTAAATATCGATAGCATTAAGCCAATCCCTTTGAGGTCAATCATTGGCCCAAACACCAGAAATGCTAACAACGAGCCACTTGTGAACGTTGAAGCAAAGGCAAGCGCGAAGAATGAATCCACCGTTGAGCAAATGGATACTACGGCTGCTAATAGCATCATTGCCAGAATTGATGTCACGGGTCCTTGACCCAGGCTGAGAATAACTTCACGGGGGGCAGCGACTTGAATCAGGGCTGCGATCGCACTTCCCACAACCAAGATAGCCCCTAACTCCCGCAACTCCTGTACTGTATTGTCCAACAACAGGCGCAGTTTATCCGATAGAGATTTGGTGGGTTGGGCAGCAGCCAACGATGCCTGTAAAACTGTCGCATCCATCCTCAGCGGCGCTCCCGGTTGACCCAGTAAAAACGAGCCAGATTGTAGCAACGCGGGCGTCGATTCTTCATCTGTAGGCGTGGACTTCCACGTCTTTTCTACAGCACTTTTTGAACGGGGCATCTGGCGAGTAATCGATGGTTTCAGCAAGGGGCGCAAGTCAGTCTGAACGCTGAAGATACAACCGATAATGATCGCAATCCCCAAGGAAAACAGCACCCGCAGCACCACAATTTCTGGCTGGTCTCGGAAGGCGACCCAAGTAGACCAAATCACAATTGGATTAATGGTTGGCGCTGCTAGCAGAAAGCCAATCGCGACGGGAGTCGGTACTCCTTGAATCAGCAAACGTCTTGCTACCGGAACATTACCACATTCACACACGGGGAACAAAAATCCCACACAACTGCCCACAATAGCCCCTAGCAATGGGTTTCGAGGCAGTGCATCAATCAACTTGCGCTCATCAATAAACAATAGCAGTAGTCCGGAAAACAAAACCCCCAATAGTAAAAAAGGTATAGCTTCGACCAGTAGACTTAAGAAAAGAGTAAAGGCGGTGTTCAACTGATTCATGCGTTTCGCTCTCGAGCAGGTACTTTTCCCTGAATGACGCAGCAAGCGCTATTTTATCCAAAAAGAGTAATAATTCTGTCGATTCGCTTGATGTAGTCCTTGACACAGACGTTTTGAGAAAAGTTGCAATACCATTGATTTAATGCATCATTAACGCTATTGATATCGACTCCTTTGGCATCATTGACATGCTTGATGGGGTAAGAAATCGGGGAAAAATCGAGCCAATATTTCAGTTATCAATTCCCTTGCCGGACACTCACGATGCAACTGGATGCGAGAAAAGAGCATCTCCTGATTTTAACTTTTCTGGCGTATGTCCCCCGTCACAATCTTGGATTTTGTATTGGAGGATGTCACACAGGCTTTGTTCGTTGGCTTAATCAGATTGACTCTGGCAACGCATTCTTTTACTCAATCCCAATCGGAATATACACTTCTCGATAACCCTGCTCAGGATTTCTTTAAGCTCTGTTTAGCATTCGGGGGCATGGGGGAGGATAAGCCTCATGCGCTAAATGGCCTGGACACATCGAGCGTGGACAGCGAGTACCGCTAGTTGAGCAAGATTCTGCCTTGCATCCTACGCTTCTCCCCGTCTCCCCATCTAATAAATCTCTCTGCTGTTGTGTGAATGCAACTTAGTCGTATTACCAGGGGGCAAAACAACGTCTTCACCTGTAGGGGTTGCCTGAAAATTACGAGTCATGCAGCCGACAGGGAAGCCAACCAATAAGCCGATAAACAAAGCTCCGCTCAGAATCGCGGATTTCAGAACTTGCTCCAACTCACTATCCTCCCAATGCTCGCCTCTCTTCCAAGGAATCGAATCTCACGAGGAACTACTTCCTCCAATATGCTTATTTTTCGCTCTATGCATAAAAAACATAGATAAGATGCAGTTTTGTAATGTAAACAATTGTAAAAGCATCTCAGCTTTTCATACTGAAGAGAGTTCATAGGTATTTCTGGCGACTCTGCTGCGGGAGTAGAGTCGTTTTTGTTGAACTTTGTGCTGATCACTCAGCAAAAGCAGTCCTGAGTACTTTTCTGATTCGCTTTGCTACTGAGGACTCAGCACTCAGCACAACTGAAGCGATCGCGCCTTCTGCATAACTGTCGCTGGTTCATAGAGATATATAGAAAACGGCAACCATTCGCAGT
>JAIUYC010000503.1 GCA_020216575.1 Coleofasciculus sp. S288
GATTGACCACACTTACACCAGTAATACTTGCCCGGCTCTAATTCAAGAACAGCAGGTTTTTTATCAGCAATAACAGGTTCAGCCATCGCGTCCTCCTTGAAGAATTGACCCAGGTTTTAGACCTGTTTTTAGGTTTATTTTTCGTATATTTAAACTTTAGCGTTAGTAGCGCTATTATGAAAAGTATGCACTTTAAAGTAAGGTAGTACCCAAAAAGATACTATGAACACCAACGCTGTAGAAACACAACGAGCAAGTTGTGCTGTGGAGAGAACCCTGGAAGTAATTGGCGGACGCTGGAAAGTCTTGATTCTTCGGGAGCTATTTCAAGGGGTGAAGCGTTTTGGTCAGTTGCATCGGGCTTTGCACGGTATCACCCAAAAGATGCTCACCCAACAACTGCGGGAGATGGAAGAAGACGGCATTATTCATCGGGAGGTTTACTTGCAAGTTCCTCCAAAAGTGGAATATTCCCTGACGCCGTTAGGAGAAAGTTTGAAACCAGTGATTGATGCTATGCATGAATGGGGGATCAGGCATCTCGATGCAGTACACTAAACTTAAGTACCAGATGAACTGGTTTGAAATTTAAGTGTTGTAAAACCAAATCCTCGTACTTTTGCAGCATTGGGTTGCAAAGAAGCAGCGATTTTTGCAGTAGTGAACTGACAAATGAATACATCCGCAAAATCTCGCCCTAACCGCTCAACGCCTACAAAAGCTGAGCTAGAAGCAACAGTGAAGGAGTTGAGAGCTGCCTTAAAGGAAGCTCAAAAACATGAAGCAACCGTGAACGAGTTGAGAGCTGCCCTAGAGGAAGCTCAAAAACATGAAGCAACTGTGAATGAGTTGAAAGCTGTTCTTGAGGAAGCTCAAAAACACGAAGTAACCGTAAACGAGTTGAGAGCTGCCCTAGAGGACGCTCAAAACCATGGAGCATCTTTTACAGAATTGAAAGATGCTTTGGAAACAGCCCAGAAAAAGGAAGGGGTTCTAAAGCAACAAATTTCTGATTTAAAAGCCGATTTGTAAAAGGAGAAAAAAACAGTACAGAAGCTAGAAAAAGAACTAGAGCAAGTTACTAAACTTAAGGCAGAATTGGAGCAAGCTAAAAAAGCGGCTCTCCAACTTGCCAAAACTAATGAAAAGCTGAGCCACGAGGTCGAGACTCTGAAAAAAGAAAATGAAGACCCTGAACCGCAGGAAAACAAGTCTCCTGCTCCCAAGCTGGGAAGACCGATTCAAAAAGAAAGCGACAAGCCTGCTGATTTTGCAAAATCAACTTGGCTGCTATGAGTAATAATTACTTGATGGTACAAGTCCCCAGATTTATCTGTGGGGTTAATCCAAAATCTAAAATTTTTTGACAGTGACAGAGCCAAAGGTAAGGGATTTCCAAATAAAAATATCTCCTTCTAGGGGCGGGTGCAAGCGAATAAATTAGAGGCACAAAGATTAACTTGACTACAAAACCCGCCCTTACCCAAGGTCAAGATACACGATGACTTTGCTCTGAGCCATGCCAGCACGATGCAGTATACAGATACCTCCTTCTCATGAGCTAGTTCCGTTAGTACCGGAACGCTCTGGAGTTCACCAACGCGAAAGCGACCGCCAAGAGGTCTGTAAGGTAAGAACGTCAGTCCTTCAGTGAAGGTAACACCCAAACAAGGGCGCGATAAATCGTCTAAATTGATTGTACTTCAGACGGTCTACCGCTCAAAGACATGGGCATTGCACCCAGACCAATTGCACTGACGGTGATACCCGTATTTCCTAGCTGCTTCGTTTCCATAGTTGAGATGCTTAGAGGGGTTGATCCCTATCTATTGTGTAATGGGCGTGTGGAAGCTTACATCCAGGAAACTCCAAAGCTTTTATCTTAGAGATAGCAGTGAATCGTAAGGAAGCTATGGTGAATCCATTTGACCCGGAAAATGACTTGCCCTTCGATGAAGACCCCTTTGGTCGCACCCTGGAAGATTTCACCATGACGGGTAGGCTGCGCCGATTTCACGCTTCTTTCGACAGCAGCATCCGGGCTATCTTGCAGGATTGCCTCTTCCGCATCAAAGACGAAAACGGGGTTCTTACCTTCGAGATTCTTTGCCCCAACGAAGCTGTACAGAAACGACTCTACAGAAAACGAGAAAAGATTCGCACTACCATTCTATGGATTTGGAATAATCTCGACTACTACGCCTTCTGCATTGAAAAAGACGGGTTGCAGTGTCAGGTATTGAGCATGAAGTGCCACAACGGTGGCGCTTGAGCCAGTCTAGCGTTACACGGCTTGCCTGGCACTCAATTTTTTTTCTCCTAACTCCTGATTTTTGTTCCTTTAGCATTGATGCCTGGGAATTCTAATTAAAAGTTCCACGCATCTACGCTAAGGACGTTGTCGAGTGAGCATAATTATCAACGAGTTTCGGTACACTTCAGGAAATTTTAACGACAGTGAGTATATAGAACTTCTCCTACTCGCAGATCAAACACCAACTCAGCTAGAAAGTCTTTTTTTTGGCGACTCACAAACTACGACGAACAACAAGGTTGGAACCTATCGGTTTGCTGGCTTGTCAGGTATTGCCCCAATCTTCAAGGCGGGAACCCTGATTGTCATTGGGGGAACATCAATTACCCAAGAGACTATTTACAACCCTCTGCCAACCGGAACGAATGATGATTGGAATATTCAATTGACCCTTGGTGGCGGCTTTATCACTACCGTTAGAAGTGGTAATCTTGCAACGGGGGATGTGGTTTGGGTAGATAACAGCAATGCTCCAACCAGTTCTATTGATTCGATCGCTTGGTCATCAACGGGTGCATTCGGAGCATTTGGATTGGCAGCGAAGGTGCGAATCGCAGCACCAGCTATCGGTGGTTATGTTGAGTTTACGGGTGATGCTACCCAAATTAACCAAGTTAATGACTATGCCGTCAATAGTCCAGGTTCGCTAGGCTTACCTAATATTGGCAACAATACCACTTTCATCAACAGCTTGCGTGGTATTGGCACGGCAGCAGGGATTACCATTACTCAATCAGGGAGTAGCACGGATGTTGATGAAGCGGGTACGACAATCGATACCTACACGATCGCTCTCAACAGTACACCCACGGGTACTGTAACTATCCAGCTTACCACTACCAATGGCGGAACCGAGGTCAGCACGGATGGAACAACCTTTTCCAACTCAGCCACGCTCAACCTTATCGATACTAACCCCGTCACCATTGCTGTTAAAGCGATTGACGATCCAGTAGCGGAAGGAAATCACACAGATGCGATCGCTCACTCTATTACCAGCACTACTGACCCTGCCTACTCCAATCCTCTCACACCTATCCCCGATGTCAGCGTTAATATCTCAGACAATGACAATTCCGGCATCACCCTCACCCCTACAACGGGATTAATTACTACAGAAGCCGGAGGCAGTGTCGCGTTTAGTGTACTTCTCAACTCTCAACCGACGGCCGATGTCATCCTTGACATCAGCAGTGACAACACAGCGGAAGGCATTGTTTCCCCTTCTGCCCTCACCTTTACTTCTGCTAACTGGAACACCCTACAAACCGTTACCGTAACTGGAGTCGATGACACCATAGATGAGGGGGATATCCCCTACAACATCACTGCCACTGTCAGCAGTACAGACCCCAACTACAATACCCTCAATCCTGTCACCGTCGCCGTTATTAACACCGACAACGACGGGCCTGGTGTCATCATTACTCAATCCGATGGCAACACAGAAGTTACTCCAGACGAGAACACCGATACCTATGAAGTAGCCCTCAACACCATCCCCACCAGTCCTGTTACGGTTACCATTGACCCAGATGAGCAAACCGACTTAGGAACAGGTGCTGGTAACCCTATCACGCTTAACTTTCTTGCCGATGTCACTGCCTTAAACCCCCAAACAGTTACAGTCACCCCTGTCAATGACGCTGTAACCAGTTCTCCCAGCAGTACGATTACCCATACCGTAACCAGCACTGACCCCAGTTACAACGGTTCCGATGTACCCATTACGGTGGATGGGATACCGACTGCTGAGGTGGTTGCCTCTATTACTGATAGCAACAACACTCCACCGATCGCACTGAAGAACACCCCAAACAATATTTTCTTTATCGAAGGTGCTTCTGGACAAGCTCAACTCCAATTTACACTGACCGATCGCAACACCAGTTTTGTAGACGAAGTTGGGGTGTTTGTGGTTGATGATGACCAAGGCACAATTGACGGCATTGCACCGAGTGAGTCAGGTTATCTAGAAGCTGCCCTCAAGCGATCGCAAGTCATTTTTTCCGTCCTACCTGACGATCTCGGTAATGTCACCCCAACACGTCAATTCAATTTTAATGTCGGGGAACGTTTGGTTTTCTACCTCGTACCCAACAGCAGCACCGATTCGGTGCTAGCTGGACAGGCAACCCCTGTATTCTTTGCCCCCACTTCTTTTAACGCCAGTGGATTGGAGTACGCGCAGGTGAGCGCGATCGCTGATGGTGGATTTACGCTAGCTTGGGAAAATGGAGAGAGTGGAAGTAACCAGGACTTCAATGACCTAGTGCTGAACGTCCAGTTAAGCGATCGACTCCTTCCAAT
>JAIUYC010000504.1 GCA_020216575.1 Coleofasciculus sp. S288
TATCCGTTCGAGCGCCGTCTGTGTTGCCCAAAGCCAGCAGAGTCCTAGCTTGAGCGTGGGCAGTGTTGCCAAGAGCTAGTAGAGCCTCAGCGATCGCGGTTGGAGATGGTAACCTTTGAGCTACTGCTAAACTTTGCTCCAAGACTTGTTGGGATTTGCTTACATCCCCGACGACTCGTAGGACGTTGCCGAGATGACGCAATCCTGTAACTTTGAGAAGAGAGTCGGGTTGGTTTTGGAGGGTTTGGTTGACTTCGGTTAACGTCTGTTCAGCCTGACGGTAAAGCCCCATCGCTTGCAGGGCAGATGCAGAGTTAATGCGGCTACGGATTGCTCCAGTTTCATCGCCTACTTGTGCATAGATGTTAGCAGCTTGTCGCCAACTATTGAGGGCTGATTCCGCTTGTCCTTTTGCCAATTGTAGGCGACCTTGAACATCTAGAGATTGGGCGAGGATTTGCGATCGCAAAGCGTCTCCTTCGGATAATCGCTCACTCGATGTACCCAGGTTTTGTCCGGTTTTGAGTAGGTTTAGACTTTGGGCGATCACGTTTTCTGCCTGCTCCCATTGTCCCAGTTGCTGATACGCTAACGAGAGATTGCTTAGTGCGATCGCTTGTCGCAAACCATCCCCCTGAACTTCAAAGGCCTCTGCTGCCTGTTGCAAGACTGAAGCTGCATCATTAAATCGTTCGGCTTCATACAACGTTCTGCCCTGTTGTACCAACTCTTCGGCATTGGACGAACCTTGAATAATGGAGGTGTCAGCAGCAATATGAGCCAAGGTAGGCAATACTGCCGCGCCGCTAAACAGCGCCAAAAGCAGCAGAAGGGTTAAGAGGCGACGCACTCTTGCCTGCGATCGCTTGATTCTGAGTCTAACTTGACGGAAAAAGCCAAACGGTTTTATTACCATATTTTTGCTAATTCGTCAAACTATCAGCCTGAGGTCTATCTTTGGATGCAAAAAGGTACAGACGCCCTGGTAGGGCGTCTGTACTAATGAGACGCACGGCAGACAGTTGGGGGAAGCCAGGAACCATGGGGCGTGACGGTGGGTGCAGTCGCTACGAGCATTATCTCACCATTAACCCCTCTCACCCACCCTTGAGCTTCCACAATCCGAGTGGGTGTGGAGCGATTCGGATTCGCAGACATAGCTGAACCAGAGGGATTTTCACTCTCAGAATTCAGGCTTACCCACTCGACTTCAACAGGGTTAATACCAAGAGCTTCTCGTGGAGTGGGCGGCAAGCCGCCGCGCCCAGTGAGGACGAATTCGCTCCTATTTTGACTTCCACTAACAGAGCAGCTCTGCGTAACTTCAGTATCAACGGGCTGAGTTGGTAAGTTGGTTAATCCTCGGCTAGGGTCAATATCCGGGGTGTTGAGTTCCACAATGCCGTCCAGTCCTTCCACATTAGAGCTGGCATTAATGTCGCTCAAGGGCGTTAGCTTGGGACGGTACTCCAATCCAAAGATGGCATCAGCGTTAATTGTAATCCGACCCCCAGAACCTTGATCTGCATTAGCGACGATATCGCTATTTTCTTCAGAGACGGCAACGATAAATGGAGCATTGATGGTGATATTGCCGCCGCTGCCGTTATTTTCTGCGGTGGTGGCGATCGCACTTTCGTTTCGCATCAGGATTAAATCCTGCACTTGCAACCTTGTATTCCCACCAATCCCCGATACCGTTGTCCCTGTAAGCTTTCCTTGATTATCCAGCCAGATGGAGTCAGCTACGACTGTTAGATTGCCTGCATTCCCTGGTCCTGAACTGCTCACACTGACTTGTGCGCCATCCCGGATAAACAACTGCCCAGTAGTAATCTTCAAATCTCCGCCCTGACCGATTAAGGTGTTATCAAATATATTTGCTGTATTGGTAAACAGTCCACTTGCCGGACCTGGTTCAAGAAGAAAAAATGCTACATCATCACCATATTTGTCACGAAATTCGGCAAGTCTAGCAAAATAGGTGGGATCGCTGCCAGTAAGGGTAACGCTGTCAGTAGCATTGACGGTGATGTTACCTGCCTTGCTACTAGTACCGTTGCTGATAGTGACAACCTTTCCACCGTTAACCGCTTCAAAGGTATTAACGTTAAGGGTTATGTTTCCACCATCCCCCTCCCCCTCAGTACTGGCATCGAGTCTAGCCTCGTTTCTTACAGAAAGCGACCTAGCTGTGACGTTGATGTTGCCACCCTTGCCTAAAGCTGACTCATCTACCGCGCTGTATACTCCACTGATGTATCCATTACTACTCAACCCCTCAAAGGAGACATTATCGCGAGCATTTATATTTACACTGCCTGCATTCCCGCGTCCAAAAGTGCTGACATCCAGCCAAGCACCATTCGTCACAGAGAGCGAACCAGTTGTGATGTTAATGCCACCAGCGTTAGCCACAAAATCAGCTGATCCAGTTTGCACAATGCTGGATGCCTTAGTGGGGAATCCATCGCTACCCACTCCATCAAACCATACAGTATCACGGGCATTTATATTTACACTGCCCGCATCCCCTTGCCCAACGGTGCTGGTATCAAGTTGAGCGCCATTGGTCACAGACAGCGAACCTGTTGTGATATTGATGTCCCCACCCTTGCCCACGCCGAGAGCTGCTACAGTGCTGGATGCCGCACTAGAGTATCCATTACTACTCTGCCCATCAAAGGAGACCGTATCGCGGACAAGTATATTCACACGGCCCGCATCCCCCTGTCCATACGTCCTGACATTCAGTTGAGCGCCATTGGTCACAGACAGCGAGCCTGTTGTAATGTTGATGTCCCCACCCTTGCCCTTGGCTGTCGAGTCCACAGTGTTGTCTCCCACAATGCTGAATACTCCACTGAGTTCATCGAAGTATCCATCGCCACTCTCCCCATCAAGGGAAACTGTCTCGCGGGCAAGTATATTCACGCTGCCTGCATTCCCCTGCCCATAAGTACTAGCCGTCAGTCGAGTACCATTGGTCACAGAAAGCACCCCTGTCGTGATGTTGATGTCGCCACCTTTACCCACAGCATCCTCTAGAACCGCATTGGCGATAAAGCTCTCATCAGTAAGGTTTATTGCCCCTGTCGCATTAATATCAATATCCCCTGCCACTGAGCCAATAGAACCCAACCCTGAAGCTATCCCCGCTCGCAGTCTACTGGCTCCTGTCAGATTCAAGTTCTGGGCATTGATGGCAATACTTCCGCCATCTCCGGCTCGGACGTTCACTTCAGCTTCATTGGTCAGGGATACTTCAGAAAGTGCTACTCCATCAGGAAAACTCAAACGCAGGTTATTGCCATCAACAGAAAGCCCAACTGTTCCGGTTCCTGCTATAGCTCCCAATTCGACACGCGCCCCCGGAACTCGTATCCGTCCACCTTCTAAAGCAATATCGCCTCCCACCAATAACAAACTCTGTTCTTGAGGCACTTCTAACCCTCTTGAGTCGGCTGTTGAGCGATTGATAATCGGTTGAGCCGCCATTTGATTGAAGAAAAACGCATTGGGATTCACATTCAGTAGCCCTGTTGGCAGGGGAGAACCTGGATTAGCACTGAAAATGTCTCCATTGGTCAACCCAACAGCATTTGCCGTTGTTGCCACAAATGAGCCACCGACATCCAGACGAGCCTTCTCTCCGAAGATGATGCCATTGGGGTTAATCAGAAACAGGTTAGCATTGCCGCCTATAACACCGAGGGTTCCTAAAATGTTAGAGGCGTTAGTCCCTGTCACCCGCGTTAAGATATTCTCAATTCCACCAGGATTGGTGAAATAAGCTCCTCGCTCTTCATCAACATTAAATTCCTCAAAACTGTGGAAGAGGTTAGCTCCGCGAATTGCTCCGCCATCAATCTGGTCAACTTGCGGGTTGAGGGGTGTGACTACAGAATTTTCTGTACCCAGTGTGGTGTCGGGGATGATTTGACCCAAGGCGCAATTCTCTGAGAATGCGATCGCACCACCTATCGCCACCAAACTCACTAGCCCCAACTTCCAGCCACTAATGCTCCTACTTTGAGTTATTCCGGACATTGCACCCCCTAAAAGAACAGTAGTTGCGCTTGTTGCGATCGCTGTTTCAGTACCTGGTAGTCGCTAAAAGTCCTGATACCATTGGGTTAGAACACTTTGCCTTTTGAATTGCTTAGTTCCGGTCGTCAATCTCCTAGTTGTGCTTCAAATCACGGGACTCTTGCCTCAGCAAACCCTCCATGGTTGCTTGCTGCAACCTCATAAAAGCCTTTAGATCGTCCAAGTCATACTTGGTTTTGAGAAGCTGCCGCAATTGTTCTTCGGCTTCAACAGTTAAACAACCCGTTGTGAACGCCTGTTGAACAACGTCACGAATGAGAATCATATTCAAAACTGATGTAATGTTGATACAACCCTGGATGAAATGATGCATTGCTCTATTTCTCTTTCAGGAGAAGACTGCAAATTTTTCTGCAAACTATTACTTTTTGTTACAAAAATTTACGTTAGAGTTAAATTAGCATTGAGTAAAACGTTAGAAACTTAAGTTTTTTGGCGTGCTGCTTCTAGGAGCAAGCGTTGTTCGGCACGGGCGATCGCCATGTAGGTGTGTTCTACATCATTCACATCA
>JAIUYC010000505.1 GCA_020216575.1 Coleofasciculus sp. S288
GGATGGCGGCTAGTTCGCCATTGGCTACATCGCCTTCTGAGTGGATAAGTTTTACCTGACCGATGTGGTACTTTGCTAGTTTGATTGCCGCCGTCATTGTTTGCTCACTAATCTCCCAATCGGGAATAGAGCCTTCATTCACACAACCATTGAAGCAATGCAACAGCAGGGCTAAAACGCCTGTGTCGCCTTTCATTTTGGAGTAGACAGCTCTTAACCCCTGGCGAGACTCGCTCATTTTGAATTGGTCAAGTTCGTTGTACCAGTTACGGTATAGTTTTTGTGCTTTTGGGCTTAGCTTGTAGGTCTGAGGTACGAGTTTACTGATGCGCCGATAAATTCCTTTGAGAAGCCCAGAAACATCAAAGGGGATGGCATTGTCGGGGTAAGGAGCCGGCTGAACTTGCATTACTGTCCACAGGAACCGTGCCCATTGCCCATTAGCATCAGTGAAATCGCCCATCATTTGGCGTAAGATCAAGGGCTGTAACGAGCCAGTGATGCTGTAGGCTGACTGGCTAACCACAAGGCGTTTACCAGATGCACGGTTGACTTTAAAGCCGGTACCATCTCGACCTGATAAGATTTTCTCGCCGTCTGCACCACGCCCATTCTTGTACTGTCCCTGAGATTTGAACAGAGCAGGTAATTCATCAAACCAACCCAAGAACCCGTGGTTGGGCTGCTGGCTTTGAATTAATGCGATCGCTTCACTGGTGGCGTCTGTGGTGTAGTATTCATGGGGGGTAGGCAGCTCAGGCGCTGGCTCCTCATTGTCCTTGATTTTCTTCCATTCTGCTAGCGCTGCTTGGTAGTTTAGTAGGCGCTGTTTGTACTCAAACTCTGCCTCATCTTGTAGCGCGAAAAGAGGATTGATGATAGTTTTCTGGGCAGGGCTTTTTCCGCCGCCAGATTCGCATACAAGCCCTGCGTAGATGACGGGTAAAGCGTAAAAATCGGTAGCTTTTATCAACTCCAACCGAGTCCCCACCGGAAGCAAGGAGCCAATAACGGAGTACAGAGTGGTGAGCATAGCGGCTGAAGTTGTCCCCATCCACCCTGCTACTCGTTCCAGCGGGCTGGCGACCGATGGATCTAGATAGTCTTGTAGGTCAAGCTGGTACTTCCCAATTTTTAGTAGTTTTTCGACCTCTGCTTTTCGATCAGATCGCGACTCCTCTAAGTCAACCTCGCTTTCGATTGAGGCGGCTAGCTCTTTAATTTCTCGTACAGAGGTGGCAGTAATTAAGGCTAGATTGATAAAGGCTTCATCACGATGAGAGCGATCTTGATTCCGATTGAGGATTTCCAGTACGCGATCGCGTAAACTCAAACTCGCTAGCTGACCATCATCCCCGCCGTTTCCCCCAGAGCCACTGCCAAAACTGCGACGATTGCTGGTGTAACCACGACCTGATGATGACTTTTCTTGATTCCTCAACCATGCTTTCGCACAGTTTTCCAGAGCGTCGTCACTGAGAGAAGCAACTGGGTTATCCTTCTGTGCAGATTTCCAAATAGCCTCAGATTCTCTGGCGTCGAGAGCAGGTGTGCAGCGTGAGCAGTAATCATCAAATAATTTGCGCGGTTCGTCACTATAGCGAATTCTTAGATGAACGAGTCGTGCAGCCGTACCAATTAAGTTCCGTGCCAACTTTGCGCCGCTGTCGTTACGCTCACCTTGTCCTGTGCCTGAGTCAATTAACGCCCTGTCTGTCTTGGTTAGAAACTGATAGAGTGGTACATCGTCGGAAACTGAAGGTTGATAATTGATAACGGTCTGCTGTTGTTTCTGTTGACGGGGTATCGCCGCTCGTAATTCCTCGTAGGTGTACACCCGTTCTGATTCATGGATAATGTCACAGCGGATTGGGTCATGTCCTGGTTTGATGTGCCAGCATCCTGCTAACCGTAAAACTCTAGAAGGGTTCTTGAGTTGTTGATCCGACTGAGTGTAAGCGAGTAAGTCTTGTTGCAGTTCGAGCCACTGCTCTTTTGTTAGGTCAGCCCTCAAATAGTTATGGACTGATTTACGGGTTCTAACTTGTATGGATGGTTCAGGTAATTTAAGTTCCTGCCACGCAAAAATCTGATTCTCAATTGGGCGATCGTCCCATTCCCAAAACAGCGATCGACATTCGCTGACATCTTTGTCTCGATGTCCTCCACCATTCACTACAAAGTAAACGCCGTAGCCATCAGCTTGATACCGCGCAACTTCTGCCCAGTTCAATTTGTTAGATTTTCTGGCTGCGTCTTTAGTGCCGTACCGAGGGTCGCCTTCTGGGACAAAGAAGCGCATATAAACGCTATCCCCTGACTTATATCCCAATAGAGTGAGCTGCCGTTTAGCTTGCTTTGTATCAATGGTTAGACTTGTGGCTGACTTGATTGGTGTCTGTACCATTATGCGTTCCTCCCATCGTTGGCTTGAGATTCAATCCGGGCTAATTCGCGTTTGCTGACCCATTTGATAAACCGATCGCACTCCCCACACCGCAAGCTTGCTGAATGCGGCTCCTTGCCAGCGCCCAACTTCCGCTCCTTGGAACCACATTGGGCGCAGGGCGTGATATTCCTTGATAGTTGTTGATTTAATGCATTTGTGATACCATCATCACAAATGTGAAATATTTTTTTTGTCATGGGCTTTCTCCTTTACTTGGTTCGTAGGGGAAGCTCTGCTGCTTTTTGCTGTTAATTCAACACCAGACTTGATAGGCTAGCGTTGAAAGTATTTTTTTTGATGCCGGTTGTCCGGCTGTCTTTTGCCGTGCTGTTAAGAGCAGCACGATCGGGCATTGGCAGCAGGGGCAACCGTTTTATTTTGAGATTCTGGCAGTACGGGCGCGATCGCGCTCTGCCTTCCTTCTCTCACGCCGGGTTTTGAGCTTTTGGTGTGGCTGGGTAGGGTGTGGCGTGGGTGTGGCGTCGAGCTGTTTTACGAGACTTAGTGGGTTTGTCATGCACCATTCACTCTTTGTTAGTTCTTCTCACAGAATAAGGCGAGATTTTTAGCCCCCAAAAACAAGGGGAATTTTTTGTAAATAACTTTACAATCTGTTACATTCTTTTCGCTTACTTCCTATCTGGGGGCCACGCTTTCCGCCGCTTCTCACCTGTGAGTGAAATCCTCTAGTTTTTCGAGGTCTGCCCACTTTTCCTGCCCAAACAGGTTCATGATCGGGAGAAAAAACCGCCAATTCTTGAAAGCTTTCGGATTGGCTAACGTCCTTTCGGTAGGTATCCCAAGCGTTCATATAAGCCTGATAAGGTTCTATTAAAGATTCATCCCCACCTAATATGTGCAAGTCAGCATGAATCAGAACTAATTTGTATAGGTTGGGAATAAAGTCCTTTTCGATTTGTGCAAAAAAATCAGTCCAATCTTTGATGTACTTTTCCTTTTCCTCTTGAGTTGCAATGGTTTTTGCCTGACGAATACTACTCGCGAGTTCTTTTTTGGGACACCAAGGGTCTTCGAGCCAATTTCGCTGAGCTTGAATAGCTTTGTGTAGCTTTGTTAGTGTCAGTTCTTTCTTGCTTTTGTGGTTATCCAGCTTTGCCTGCAACGCTTTCTGGCCTATGCCCTTCCTTTTATGGTCTTCTCCCTCAATAATTCTTTTGAGGAGTTTGTAGCACAGGGAGTATTCAAATAAACCCCACAAGAAATCTGAATCGTCTGGAAGCCAATCCCATCGCCATTTGATTCTAGGCCAGCAGTGGCGGGTTATGAAATCGTGAGAAGCCAGCATCAAATTGACACGGGGGGTCAGTCCCAGTAGCGGCTCTGAATATAGCTGATTTCCTAAGTGTCGATGGTGGAGTAGGTGGTACTCCATGTGAATTGACAATCCCTCGTAGAGGTTCTGTTTCAACAATTGCCCTACTTGTCGATGTCCGTATTTTTTTAATCGATCATCAAGGTCAGGCCAGGATTTCATGTTTTCTATCCAGTCCGCTAGCTTCCACGACCATAAAAGATTTTCCTCATGAGTAGACTCAGTGGGAGAAGGAACTATTCCTCTGTCGCCTATCAGGATATCCCTAGCGAAATTGTTCACAATGCCTCCTGTTTGCTGCAATAGTACGCGATCGCGCTACTTCAAGCCCCCTTCCGATTCGCTGAAAGGTACTGCGAAACATACCGCCGTGCCGACTCCATATCTCGCAGTGCCAGCGACTCAGCCACAGACCGCACATCTGGCGGTAGGCTGTTGAGCTGAGTTTCCCAGCTGGGCTTAGCTGGAATTTTGTAAACGCCTGGTGTTTCGCTCACTGCCCACCCCCCAAGTCTCCCCTGCCGTTGGGTCGCGTTGTCAACAGATATTCCCAGATACGTTGGATTTCCGCCTGGAAAGTCTGACGGTCAGCTATGGCTTCCTCCTGAAACCGTGTAAATGCTTCTACAAATCTGTCCGTCGTGATTTGTTGGGTTTGACGCAGTATGCTCATTGACTCAAGCACTTGACCGACCGTGAAGGCTAACAGCTGCTGGGTTTGCCTCAGTTCACTGATAGATTGGGCTAGCTCTCCCGTTCGCTCAGCCAATTGGTCAATGTCTCTTCGGCTTTCAACAATGGCTTTGGTATTTTCCCCAATTTGTGAGCG
>JAIUYC010000506.1 GCA_020216575.1 Coleofasciculus sp. S288
GTCTCAAAGATTTGAGTTGGTTTACCTGCAACGAGATGAGCATCTAAGGGAGAAAGTCGATCAATCAAACCTCCCAGAAGGGACTCAAACGGGATATATTCCCCCAAAGGCACTAGCTTTACTTTGTCATAGCGGCTATACGTCTCACCTTCACCCGTGACAGTAAACAGACTATTGGTAATGCTACGCCCTTCTTCTCCCAACGCTCCCACCCAGGCAAGAACGCCCTTGTCTACAATGGCGGAATAGAAGGAACTGCGATCGCGAACCTGTTCATCCCACAAGAAAGGCAACGCGGTTTCCGGAGTCAGAACCGCATCAACATCCTGAGCCGCCAACGTCTCGTAGCCTGTAGTATACCCTTCGATCGCACGCCGCCAACCTGCCGGATAAAGCTTAATTCGATTCGGGATATTGCCCTGAATAATTCCTACATTCAAAGCTGCCTGTGGCGGTTGAATTAAGGGGCGACTGTACAACCCAAAACCAATCAGGTGCAAAACAACCAGTAACCCAACTGCCATACTTGCGTAGGTAAGAGGCTCTCCCGCTCTCCCGCTCTCCCGCTCTCCCGCTCTCCGACGCTCCCCCCGCTGCTGATAACTCATCCAAGCTTCGGCAATCAACCCATTGACTGCAACAATTGCCGCTGTTACTGTCAAAGGACCAGATAGCTGACCAAGGTGTAAAATCACCAGATTATGGGGACTTTGAGTATAGGATAGGGAACTCCACCACAGAGGACCAGCACTCCAAAGAGCCTCTAAGCCACACCACAGGGCAACTCCAAGTAGGACGCGCAATAAAACAAAATAAAGAACTCTGTTTTTTCCTGTTTCTTTGCCCTTATGGCGGTGCAGGGTTGCCTTCTGAAAAAATGCCATTCCAGCAGCCCAGACAGCAACTAAGACGGCTCCCCAGAGGGTAATGAATATCCAGCAGAAAAGTGCGATCGCAATACTAGCCAACCAAGGCACTCCCATCCAATCCATCGGGTGAACGCCGGTAATCCAAAACAGCGCCAAGCCGTGGTATCCAATACCCCAAACCAACCCTTGTAGAACACTCCAGCGAATACCCTGACTCTTAGCCACTAAGAACCATAAAGGAGCTAAACCAATCCATGCTAAAGGCCAAGCTCCCACAGGGGCGGGTGTGAGCCCCATCAGAATGCCGCCAATTAAAGACAAAAGTAAAAGGCACGCCTGCCAAAATTGCTTGGAAGTTTTCATTTCAACAGTAAGTCACGGTTAAGGCTTGTCGCTTAACCCAGAGAGAGCCACACAAAACATTGTGCTCGGAATTCCAGCTATCTAGTGGGTCAATGTAGATAACAAGAACAGGGGGTAGACAATTTTGCAACTGGCACAAGTATCTCCAGTTTTTCTGCTCAATTTGAAAATACTAATTGTTGACAACATAGGAATTTTTGAGCCAAAACCCATAGGAAGTCCTATTATAGGTTTTGGCTTCTTCTTTATTACCTATCAAACAAGCTGATTCCTTTCAAAACCTGACTCCAATCTGTAGACGGGAGGTTCCCGATATTGGCAAGCAACAGGACTTGATCAGTAAAGTTGGGAGACGGTGCTATATTCAACCGCTTCTGGATGGTTTTTTGGATCATCATTACTTGAACGAAACAACTGGATTGGTTAATCCAACCAGTGAAGCGATCGCCAAGTGGATTTTTGAGAAGCTTGAAAAAGCAGGTCTTCCCGGTCTTTATGCCGTTGAGATTCGAGAAACTTGTACCTCTGGTGCTAGATATACGGCAAGACCTGATTAAGCAATTTAAAATTCAAAGTTCAAAATTCAAAATAGGGAAACCTAATTTGCAAGTGTCTTGGCTGCTTCCTGAATGCCAATTAAATCTTTATGGTGAGACAAGCCTAGGACGAATAGCACTGATACCAAATCCGGGTACCAATCAACCCTTGTGCAGGGGGTCTGGGGGGGGAGAGTCCCCCCAATCAGGGTTTTGCTACAAACGACTATTTTTCGCTTAAGTCAGTGCCATTCGATGCTTCTTCTTCCCCTTCCTCTTGAGCCGACGAAGGTACTAGGGCAACTGCCGCGATCGCATCATCCTCATCCAGTCGCTGCACTCTCACCCCTGTCGCCATCCGAGACTGAGGTGAAATGGCATTGATTGCCTGCCGAATGATGATACCCCGACTCGTGACGATCATCAGCTCATCCCCTTCATGCACAACCCGTAGCGCCGCCAGTTGGTCTTTGGGCAAGCGGAACTTGCTCGCTAGGATTCCCATGCCTGCCCGATTTTGCAACCGAAACTGTTTGACTGGCACTCGCTTGCCATAGCCACCAGTCGTTACCACCAGCACCCACAATCCTTGGCCTGCGGTTTCAACCAACTCGGAACCATTGAGGTCTTCTGCATCCTCCTCCTCTTGTACAGACACAGACGCCAGATCGGGTATCTCTGTCTCTTCTGATGCAGCTACCAGATTAGCAACGATTTGACCGGGCAGAATATCCATCCCGACTAACTCATCGTCGCGTTTCAGCTTCATTGCCTTGACGCCCCGCGTGGCACGACCAAGGGGACGCAGTTGTTCGTTGTCAGTCTTAAAGTGAATTGCCATTCCCTGACGCGACCCGATGATGATGCTGTCCCCCTCGGTAGCACGTTGTACCCACCGCAGTTGGTCGCCCTCTTCTAGGGAAATGGCAATCAATCCATTTGCCCGGATGTTGCTGAAGGCATCCAGTGCCGTTTTTTTGATATAACCTTTGCGGGTTAACATCACGAGATACTCATGGTCAGTGAACTCTGATACCGGAACAATCGAGGTAATTTTTTCCTCGCGGGGAATCGGTAGTAGCTGAACAATTGGGACGCCCCGTGCTGTGCGAGATGCGGCTGGGATTTGATAAGCCTTGAGGCAATAGGCAATGCCGCGCTCACTAAAGAACAAGACGCTGTCATGGTCGCAGCACGTCAGGAAATGCTCAACCCCATCGTCCTCTTTCATTCGGGTTGCTGCTTTACCGCGAGTGGCTCTCGCTTGGGCAGCAAAGTCGTTGACCAACATCCGCTTGATGTAGCCTTGCTCGGTCAAGAGAATTACAGCTTTCTCATTGGCAATTAGGTCAGTTTCGTCTATTTCATCGCCAACCTGTTCAATCACCGTGCGTCTCGGTGTAGCGTGGGCGGCTTTGAGCTGCGTAACTTCCGTTTCAATAATTTCCAAAATACGGCTTCTGTTTGCCAAGATGTCCTGCAAGTCGGCAATTCGGACTTGTAACTCCTCGTGTTCTGCTTGAATCTTCTCCGCTTCTAGGGCAGTCAGGCGTCGCAACTGCATTTGCAAAATGGCATCGGCTTGCGCTTCCGAAAGCCCGTAAACCTCCATCAACTGTCCCTTTGCTGTAGGAGCATCAGCCGCATGGCGGATAAGTTCGATAATTTCATCCAGGTTGTTGAGGGCAATCAATAATCCCTGGAGTAAATGGTCTCGTTCTTCGGCTTTGCGCAGTTCGTATTGAGTCCGTCGGGTAATGGTCTCAATACGGAACTCCAGGAAGACATTCAAAAACTCCTTGAGCGTGAGCAGTTGGGGTTCATTGCTGACTAATGCCAGCATGTTTGCCCCGAAATTTGCCTGTAAGGGGGTCTGCTTGTAGAGGTTATTGAGGACGACTCGTGGATAGGCATCACGCTTGAGTTCAATCACGATCCGCATCCCATCGCGATCGCTCTCATCCCGAATATCTGAAATGCCCTCTAAGCGCTTGTCGTTGACCATTTCGGCAATCTTCTCGATCAGCGCTGCCTTGTTCGTTTGGTAAGGGAGCTCTGTAATGATGATCGCTTCTCGATCCGGTCGTCCCCGATGTTCAATTGTCTCAATCTGGGCAACGCCTCGCATGGTAATCGAACCGCGCCCCGTCGTATAAGCGTCCTTAATTGCTGTTGTCCCCAAAATCTGACCCCCTGTAGGAAAGTCAGGACCGGGGATATACCGCATTAACTGGATGTCTGTAATCTCTGGATTGTGGATTAGCGCCACCACACCATCAATCAACTCTCCCAAGTTATGGGGTGGAATGTTGGTTGCCATCCCCACAGCAATTCCGCTAGAGCCATTGAGTAGTAACTGGGGAACACGAGCGGGTAAGACAGTCGGTTCTTGCTGCGAACCGTCAAAGTTGTCGATGAAGTCTACGGTTTCCGACTCAATATCTTGCAGCAGGGCGTCCGTGGAGATGGGGCGCAAGCGGCATTCGGTGTAACGCATCGCCGCTGGGGGGTCGTTATCAATTGAGCCAAAGTTACCATGTCCATTGATGAGAGGCGATCGCATGGAGAACTCCTGCGCCATGCGCACCAACGCATCGTAAACGGCGGTGTCTCCGTGGGGGTGATACTTTCCGAGTACTTCTCCCACAACACGGGCACATTTCCGAAACGGGCGGTCTGGTGTCAGACCCAACTCGTGCATTGCATAGAGAATCCGCCGATGTACTGGTTTGAGCCCATCCCTAGCATCTGGCAACGCACGACCTACAATTACGCTCATTGCGTATTCCAGGTAAGACTGAGTCATCTCGTTCCGCAGATTTGTCGGGATAATCCGCTCCTG
>JAIUYC010000507.1 GCA_020216575.1 Coleofasciculus sp. S288
ATCACGCTTCTATAGTACATTTCAGGCTCTCTGCGTGAGAACAAGAGCCAAATAAGTTACTCATCAGTTTCTACTGGTTCGGAGTCGTCCTCACCAGCTTCTTGTTGCTCCTCGTACAACTGCTGCAACTGTTCGCGCTTTTGTTTCAGCTTTTTGATTTGCAACTCGTGATAAGCCAACTGATCGTCTACTTCCTCCATCAGTTGGCGCAGGATTCCCCCAGCCGATCTTCCTCTGGAGCTGCAACCGGAATCAGACCACGACCGATTCTCTCCACCATTTCTGACCGAGAAATCCTCCTCTGCCGCGCCATCTTGTCCAAACCCTCGATGCTTGTTGGAGTCAGGGAGAAGTGCGCGTCCTTCTTTATTTCTCCGTACTCTGAGTGCTTGGCTTTTGGCATCTTTTTCGTGTCTATTAGGATTCTGATTGTTGAGATTCTTTATCCTTCAAAGTTTTAAATTCCCCTTTTTCCTTGGCTTCCCTGATAGAAGACTCCACTAGATAAGCGGCAAGATTGGCGACTGGTCTGCCTTGGTATTCAGCCCAGGCTTCTAATTCATCATAAACAATGTCAGGAAGCGTTAAATTGACTCGTTTGCTCACGTCGGTTGGGGTTTCTGAACTCGAAATCACGCTTCCATAGTACATTTCAGGCTCTCTCCGTCAGTAAAAGAGACAAATCAGTTACTAATCAGTGTTAAAAAGTCACTGATATCGGGTATAGTAACTATGTGACGTAGATAGTTACTTTAAGTTACTGATTGGTAACTTTACGGAGTATCGCGTTACCCTCGCTAGCGGGTGGACTATCCCGAAAGCGATCGCTCCAGCGCTGGATATAAGACCTATAGGGGGGAAAAGTAACGAAGCTGTCATGAAGTGCCAAATTCGCTCAAACCCTTGCCGAGCAATTGTTTCAGCTTTACCTTTTCCCAATGGGGATTTTTAAGTCATCTCCTGACTAACTTTGCCTAGTTCATCCTCTTTTAGGCAGAGTATCGTAGAGATAGATACACAAGCATGAGGTTTAGACTCATGCCAGCCGCAACGACTCCACATCCATTTAAGGCAAAGTTATCAACTCACTCTCCTCCACCCCCCAAACAAAAATCAGAGCGAGATAGAGAATACTTGCGACCATCGGAAGTCGAGTCACTGATTCGAGCTGCCCGAAAAGTGGGAAGACATAGGATTCGAGACGCAGCAATCATCCTTCTAATGTATCGTCACGGGCAACGCACAGCGGAGTTGGTTGCCCTCAAGTGGTCGAGCGTAGATTTGTCCGATGGCTATATCGAGATCAGAAGAGTCAAACACGGACATGATAGCACCCATCCTCTGCGTGCTAGAGAACTAAGAGCCTTACGGACTCTTCAACGAGATTACCCCGACACCCAATATGTCTTTGTCAGTGAGCGCAAAGCACCTTTATCAACCAGAACTGTCCGTCAGATCGTAGCCAGAGCTGGTAAACTTGCAGGAATCCCATTTCCTGTTCATCCCCATCAATTGCGTCATGCCTGTGGCTATTATTTAGCCTCTTGTGGTCACGATACCAGAGCCATTCAGGATTACTTGGGGCATAAGAACATCCACCATACCGTCCGCTATACTCAAATGTCGCCCCAACGGTTTGAATCTTTTTGGACAGACTAACCCTCTCACAAGAGATAATACTGTGCATCCGTAATCTTGTCTTCTGAATGAAACAAACTTGGCAACCGGAGGAGTTGGTCGAACATTGGACACTTCTGCGCGATGAATTAGTATTATTAGAGGGAAAAAATACGTCATCACGTTTAGTTTTTGCCCTTCTGCTCAAATTTTTTCAACTAAGCGCTCGTTTTCCTGAACAAAAAGCCGAAATTCCTCAATCAGTAATTGATTACGTAGCTTCACAGCTTGGAGTAGGCAGCAAGAGTTATGCTAGCTTCGATTGGCAAGGACGGACGCTTAAAAGACATCGGGTTGAAATTCGTCACTTTCTAGGATTTCGGACTTTTCAGGTCAAAGATGGTAAAGCTTTAACGGCTTGGTTGCAAACCCAAATTCTGGCTTATGAGTTGAAAATTGAGTCACTCAAACTAGCAGCTAAACAGCATTTACGAGCCTTAAAAATTGAACCGCCTACGCCCGAACGTCTAGAACGATTAGTGCGTTCGGCAATACGGAGTTTTGAAGAAGAATTTTGTCAGCACATAGCCAGTAAGTTATCACTCCCAATACGTCAACGCCTAGATGCATTACTGACGGCTTTCAGGGATGAACCTATTGAAGGAGATAATCAAACAGTTGTAACAGCTTCACTGCTAGCACAACTGAAAACTGACCCAGGTCGCTTAGGGTTAGACAGCCTCCAAAAAGAGGCTGCCAAACTAGAACAACTGCGCCAACTGGAACTACCAGAGCAGTTATTTGGACAAGTTGGAGCCAAAGTTATTGAAACCTATAAACAAAGGGTTGCTGTTGAAGCACCCAGCCAATTACGCCGTCACCCAGACCATAAACGTTATACACTCTTGGCTGCTTTTTGTTGGCTGCGGAGTCGAGAAATCACTGATAACTTGGTTGAACTGCTTATTCAAATTGTTCAAGGGAATTATTCGCTCATCTTGGCAAGAACTGATTATTGAACAGCAGGAAGATAGTTCAATTAAAATCAATCGGATTAATTATGAACTAGCGGTTCTTCAGGCATTACGGGATGGACTGCGCTGCAAAGAAATCTGGGTGGTTGGGGCTTCCCGTTATCGTAACCCTGACCAGGATTTACCCACTGACTTTGAGGAAAACCGAGAGGTCTACTACCAGGCTCTTTCTCAACCCACTAATATAGACAAATTCATCACCAATTTGCAGGAGCAGATGCTGGAATATTTGGCAAAACTTGACCAAAGAATGCCTAAGAATCAGGAGGTGCAAATTCTTCAGAAAAGCAATGGTTGGATTCGCCTATCTCCCTTTGAACCCAGTCCTGAACCTATTAATTTAGACCGTCTTAAAACTGAAATTGAGCGATGCTGGTCTTCGACAAGTCTGTTGGATATGCTTAAGGAAACGGACTTACGGGTCAATTTTACGCAACATTTCAAGAGTGTAGCGACACGAGAAAGCCTTGACCCGAAAATCTTGCAGAAACGTTTATTGGTTTGTCTGTATGCTTTAGGAACGAATACAGGGATTCGGCGCTTAAGTGCTGGGGAATTGGGAGAAAACTATTCGGATTTGCTCTATGTGCGTTCTCGCTTCATTCACCAACCCCAGTTGAGGAATGCCATTGCTGAAGTGGTCAATGCCACGTTTGAGATTCGTCAACCTCATATTTGGGGGGAAGGGACAACGACTTGTGCTAGTGACTCTAAGAAGTTTGGGGCGTGGGATCAGAATTTGATGACGGAATGGCACATTCGCTATGGCGGACGAGGAGTAATGATTTACTGGCACGTTGAGAAGAATTCTGCCTGTATTTATTCTCAACTGAAAACCTGTTCTTCCTCTGAGGTGGCGGCAATGATTGAAGGAGTCTTACGCCACTGCACTGAGATGAAGGTGGAAAAGAACTATGTTGATAGTCATGGTCAATCTGAGGTGGCATTTGCCTTCTGTCATCTATTGGGCTTTGAGTTAATGCCGCGTTTGAAAGGGATTCATCGTCAAAAGCTCTATCGTCCTGCCTCAGGACAACCTGATGCTTATCCAAATCTGCAACCGATTTTGACTCGCCCGATTAACTGGGAGTTGATTCGCCAACAGTACGACCAGATGATTAAGTATGCTACAGCCCTGCGATTAGGAACAGCAGAAACAGAGGCAATCCTCAAGCGATTTACTCGTCAGAACTTGACCCACCCTACCTATCGAGCCTTGGCGGAGCTAGGGAAGGTTATCAAGACAATTTTTTTGTGTAAGTATCTCAATTCAGAATCTTTGCGTCGAGAAATTAATCAGGCACTGAATGTGGTGGAAAACTGGAACAATGCCAATGGGTTTATTTTCTTCGGCAAGGGAAAGGAAATTGCTACTAATCGACTGGAAGACCAAGAGATTGCGGTGTTGTCTTTACATCTGTTGCAGTCGTGTTTAGTTTACATCAACACGCTGATGATCCAGCAGGTCTTATCACAGCCGAAATGGATGGAATTGATGCAACCAGAGGATTTGAGGGCGCTAACTCCGTTGATTTGGGGTCATGTCAATCCTTATGGGACGTTCCGATTGGATCTTGATGAACGGTTGCCGATTGAACTAGCGGCTTAGTCCAAAGCTGAAACAATTGCACGGCAAGGGTTTGAGGAAATTTGGCACTTTATGACAGCTTCGTTACTTTTCCCCCTATAGGGGCAGCAATTTTGAGGTTGCGTAAGACCTGGTTGAGGCAGAGTTCGTGTGACGGCACACGGGACTGTGATCGTTATGCTTTCGAGAAATAGCCAAAGCTAGTACGGCGAAGCTTTGCCACTTCTTACTTAATTACTTAATTACTGAGTTAAGGAAATGGCAGAACGACCAGGACGATATTATGCGGTTCGCACGGAACCCCAAGCCTATTCAACACAAACCATTCAGGAACTAAGAATTCAACAGTTAGAGCAGGAAATCGCCGTCT
>JAIUYC010000508.1 GCA_020216575.1 Coleofasciculus sp. S288
CATGGCGTGTTATGAGCGTTTGCAAAACATGCGTATCAGTCCGACGTTAGGAGCGTCAGGGCGATCACTTGCCAAAGTACGTATTTTAATTCTTTATGTACATCTGTAGATAGATGTATCGCTCTAATCGGTTTTTTATTGAGACTTTGTAACTATCTGCAACAATACAAAAAGCTGTACCCGCCTACAAATGCCTTTGTTCTCTGTTAGAAACTTGTTATCTGCACTGTCATTAATCTGGGAGGGCTTGGGTTCACAACACAAAGTGAAGCAAAGTGCTAGGTTCTCTGAAAGGTTAGCAACCCTTAGAATCAGAAAGGGAACCGACGACTGGCCGTGTTTCGTCTCGGTTCCCTTACTGGTTCGCTCCTCACACTGAAAGAATCATACCCGAAGAAGAGTGAGTTTGTCACTACCCTTTTGATAAAATTTTTTGTACTTTTTTAATATTTCCAGAACGAAAAATCCTCTTTACAGTGCTATTGGTGCGGGTATGCCTAGATGGTCTTGTAAGAGCGATCGCAAGCTAAGTTGAGTTAGCCCTACTAAGCCCAGTCTTGCCTGAGCGAGTTTTGGTGTTTGAGTCTTCACGTCCCCCCAAATGCGGCAACTTCGATAGAACTCCTCAAAGGCATTGCTAAGGGCGGTGACAAGTTTTACCTCATTGAGTTGACTGGGATCGGCGATCGCATCTGGTACATCAAGGAGCTGGACGATTAAACACCGTTCCGCCGGATGTACTAAGCGCAGGGTTATTTGCCCGATGCCTGCTCCTTCCTCAATGAGCCAGGGAATGGGATTTGGTTCTATAAATTGCCCTTGCGAAGTTTTAAACTCCAAATCCCTCAGCTTGATTAACTCTTGCCAATGAGCCAAGCGCAACAGCGAACAGCAGCGAGCATGGGCATACTGTGCCAGAAAGAGAGTTCTAGAGGAGCTAGATGGGGCAGGGGAGGCAGGGGAGGCAGGGGACGAAGATGGGGAAGTGTATTTTTCCTCATTTGTAATAGGAGAGGGCTGAATCAACTGTTGCAACCAGGTGGCTAAAGTGCGATCGCTCAGTCTAAAGTTGATCCACCCTGGAAACACTACCTCAACCTTGAAGTCTAAGCACATTTGACAGGCAGTTTCCTGGTTGATTGTTGGGAAAGAGGTTGCCAACTGATTGGCGATTTTAATAGCTGGTAGTTGCAACAAGGATGCAAGCTTGAAAGCGATCGCCGAGCGATACATTACGTAACTATCATCTAATAAACGGTACATCGGAATTGTTTTAGATGTCAGCTCGATGCCTTTAGGTAAATTAGCCGCTGCTATCCCCCTACTGGATGAAGCCATCGCTGCCATAATCTGCTGCTGCAAAAGTTGTTTAATAGTAGCAGAATTGCTAGGTAAACTTATCGTCAATAACCGAGAGTTAGACGTGTTTTTTGCTACCTCTGACTCCATGTAAAATCTAGAAAAACTAGCGTTTTCATAACGCTCCGGCTTATGCATTCATCATCCTCCCTATCAGAGGCATCTCGACCTTTTTTAACCTGGCAAAGGATTCTGGACTGGGCGCAGGAGCACTACCGTCATAGAACATTTAGCAAAGATGAACGAATTCCCACTCGTTCTGGGTTGCTGTATCTAGTACAGCGGGGAGCAATCCGCTTGGTGGGTACTGCTCAAATCAGTGCTAAGACAGGCAATTCTGCCTCTAAATTGTTGCAACAGATACCAGATGACGCTTTTTTAGGCTTTATCGGTGCTGGCCAGCCGTTTGAAATTGTGGCACAGTTGCCCTATACACTTTCAGCTTACTCCCATGTCGATCAAACCGCCGTAATATGGATGTATTGGCAGGATTTGGACAACTGGCCTCACTTTCGTTGGGAGGTTTTAAATGCATTTCGCTATCAGCACCAACGCAAACTTCTTTGGCTGAGTACATTGGGACAGCGACGGACGATTGACCGACTATTGGGATTTCTAAGGTTATTAATAGAAGAATTTGGTGAACCCTGTCAGGAAGGATACCGTTTGCCATTCCCCTTAACTCACGCGCAAATTGGTAGCGCTATTGGCTCTACACGCGTAACTGTAACCCGTTTGATGGGCAAGTTGCGCCAACGTGGATTAATTCGCACTCAAGGAGATAATTTGATTTACATGCCTGCTGAGCTAATTGAAAGTAATGACGGCTCCGCAAATTGAGCGACAGGGCTAGTGTCGATTCTGTGTAAATCCTGCACAAATTAAGGTTTTAAGGGTACAAAGTCAAAGCCAGTGTTGGAAATCTGACCTGGCTCAATTTGTACAAGGATTGCGGCTCCATTGCGATCGCCTTCTGATGAAAACTGTACCGCGCCTGTAGCACCATTAACGGAAAATCCGGGACTAGAAAGTGCCTTTTGTAACTCCTGACGAGTCTGATTTTGCCTCAAGCCACTAACAATTGCTTGTACGGCATCATAAGCGGTTGCACTGCGCCAATTGACCTCGCCGCCCCAAAGTTGAACGGCATTCCTAGCAAACGGATTCCCTGGAAATGCCTGTGGATGCCAAGCGACAGCCAACACCATCCCATTCACAGCGGATTGCCCCTGCTGTAGCGTCTGGATGGTGTACAGCGTTGAACTTCCCAATAAAGACAAACGCCTTTGATTGGCTTGTGCAACATCTAACGCTTGGGTAATTCGGTCTACAGATGGCAACAGGAGTAAACTATCGGCTCCCTGGCTGATAGCTTGAGAAATAACCGTACCCGCGTTGAAGTTGGATGCGGCAAGATTGCAGTCAATCGGGACAACTTTACCCCCCTGGTTAGACATGGCTGAGGTGAATTCGTCTTTGAGGGATTGACTGGAGGGAGAGTTGGAATCCAGACAAACGACACTATTGGTTTTACGCGCTGTCTTAACCGCGTAATTGGCAAGTGACTCGGCTTGAAAGCGAATACTAGGAATCGTGCGAAAGATGTAATTCCCAATTCCCGATAAATCTTTGGCATCGCTGGTAGGGGAAATCATCACCAGTTTTCCATTTTGATACTCGGATGAAGCAGCAAGGGACGCTTCACTGGAGTTGTGTCCGACTACGGCTAAAATACTGCTGTCTTGGACGAACTGGGCAGCGACTTGTTTTGCGATCGCAGGATTGTTATCATCATTGGCAATTTCCACCTGCAACAGCGACCCATTTATTCCACCGCTCTTGTTCACCTCATCTTGCGCCTGCGCTACACCTCGCAGCATCTCTTTCGCCACATTCAAGTTGCCACCAATCGGCACACTTACGGCAATTTTTTTTTTTTTTTTATTTGCTGCCTTGGCATTATTTAAATAAATCAAGGCCTCTGGGTCATTCCGATTAACTTGCAGGGAGGATTGCAACTGAGTTGTAGCTTCCGCGAAATCTCCAGCAGCAAAAGCTTTCACTCCCTCCTGTTTTTGGGGAGTTGAATCTGCGGCTACTAAAATTTTGTCTCCCAAACTCAATCGGCCTTGGAGACGCTCCGACGGTTGGGATACCGAACCTGATTCCCCTGAATTAGAGCCGGACAAGCCATCAAGTTTCACTCCCGATTTGTTGGTGAACCACCAAAAGCCAGCACCTAATAAACCTGCTGTTATCAGTAGAGACAAAACAAGAAGTTTGGTTTCGTTTTTTTGTGACATTGAGAATAGTTGGGATAAGTTTGCGATCGCTGATAGGACTAACTATTATCAGCGAATTGTCTTAAAATTAGACTTAGTCGTAAAGCCCTAACTCTAATTCGACAGCCGTAAGTTAACCCAAGCAAGAGCAGCTTGTGCGTTCTCAACCATCATGGCTAGTGCAGCGTGGCGGAAATAACTATCCAGTTGAAAAAGTTTAAAACGCTTACTGTACAAGCTTCCTTGCCTCCTGCCTTCTGCCCCCTGCCTTCTGCCCTCTGCCTTCTGCCCTCTGCCTTCTGCCTCCTGCCTCCTGCCTTCTTCCTTCTTGCACTACTTAGCAGCAGCAATGTCTTGCTGTCCTTGAGAAGACGTGACATAGCCTAGAAAGGCTTGCACCTGGGAGCTAGCAGGTTGCTTGTAAACGTAATACAGCGTTCGTTGATAGGGGTAATTAGACGCTTCTGGAGTTAAGCCATCCACCGCAACTGTCCGCACCGTTCTTTGGTCAGCCACCTGTGCATAGGTCGCATAGCCAATGCCATCGGTTCCCAATTGTCGCAGTAGAGGCGTGGTAGCATCCTGCTGTAACGTCGTAATGTTTGGTGTTGTGCCAAAGTTTTCTCCCTTTAGCACCAGTTCTTGGAACGCTTGATGGGTACCGCTGATAGGAGGTCGATTAATCACCCGAATTGTTCCAGGTTGTCCTCCCACGGCTGACCAATCCGTAATCTGCCCTTGAAAAATTCCCTCAACTTGAGCTTGAGTTAAGCCTTTGCGGAAAGGATTTTGGTTGCCAACCACGATCGCGATAGCATCTTTAGTTATGGGTACAGCGGCTAAACCTTGAGCTTGTTCTTGGGAAGTAAGAGGGCGAGAGATGGCAGCAATATCGGCATTTCCTGCTAAGAGTGATTGAATTCCCTCGTCTGTTCCCCTTGCTGTCGCATTAACCGTTGTTCCGGGA
>JAIUYC010000509.1 GCA_020216575.1 Coleofasciculus sp. S288
TAGAGATATAGTTCACCTTAGCTTGAAAATAGGAGTCAGGGGTCAGGGGTCAGAGGAGAGTAATTTTCATCATGGGTGTTGTGGGCTATTGCCCGGGGGTGGCTGTCTTGAAAATAGACGCTCCAGACGCGGGGACAGGGGGACACTCCAGACAGAGAGATTTTCATCCTTCGTTGTGAGCTAGAGCACATGGTGTCTAGCTTACCCTTCAGAACGGCTGCACTGAACGGGAATCCCTACTCCTTTAGAGAAGCTTCGCCAACGCGGAATGTCGGTACTGGTGGTTATTGTTGAGTTATAAGAAGCCGTTAAATAGCTAACAATCAACCACTCATAACCCATCAATAATGGGCAACAGCTAACAACCAACAACTAACAATTAAGGGATATGGCAACACAATCTCCTCCGATAGTCTCCATACAACCGCCCAAAGATGTTTCCTTAAGTGACATTGAGGCGGAACTGCGTCAAATCTGGCAAAGCTATGGTGCAGATGGTGAATACGGCGATTTTCCGTCTGCTATACGGGCGTCAACGTTTAGTTTGATTGTGTATGAACCAGAAGAAACCCAGCAGCTGTTGGCAGCACTGGGATATTACTCTGGTCCCATTGATGGTATTCTCGGTCCGCGCATGGTATCTGCACTCAAAGCGGCACAGAAAGCCTATGGACTACCGAGAACGGGTAGAGCTGACGAAGCTACAAAGGCAAAACTGCGCCAGGAGTACAACGAAAAACTCAAGAACGGAGCGACAACCAGTACAGACGGAACTGAAGGGCTACAGTATTCTCCAGATCTAGAAAGCGCTGGGATTGCTGATGCGATCGCCGCTTCTAATCCCTGTCGTATTATCGCGCTTTTTCCCATAGCTGGTGAAGATCGAGGCATTACTGCTCAGGTGTCAGCCTCTTGCCCAATTAACAAGCAGGGTCAGAGTACGCTGGTCTGCTGCGAATATATTACGCTGAGCGGTACGGCTGCGGCTTTAGAACGCAACGTCGGAATGATTTCAGAGCTTGCGATCGGTGAACTTCCCAAGTTTCTCTGGTGGAAGGCAACACCTGATCCTGACAACGGTCTGTTTAAGCGATTGGCAGACCAGAGCAATAGTATCATCATTGACTCCAGTTCCTTCAATAATTCAGAGGTCGATCTATTGCGCATACAAGCTCTGATGGAGCAAGGAATTCCGCTAGCTGACCTCAACTGGCGACGACTGGCACCATGGCAAGAGTTGACCGCTGCGGCTTTCGACCCACCAGAGCGCCGTGCTGCTCTCAGTGAGGTTGACCGAGTAACCATCGATTACGAGAAAGGGAATGAGACTCAGGTACTCATGTTTCTGGGTTGGTTGGCGAGTCGGCTCAAGTGGCGACCTGTCTCCTATCAGAAAGAGGGCGGCGATTACGATATCCGGCGCGTAAAATTCATGACACCCGACCAGCGTTCGATAGAAGCGGAGTTGGCAGGGATTCCCATTGCTGATGTGGGAGAAATTGCCGGTGACTTAATCAGCCTGCGCTTGGGTTCGACCAACCTAGAGGCAGACTGCTGTACGGTGCTGTGTTCAGAGACAACAGGTTGTATGCGGATGGAGGCAGGTGGAGGTGCTCAGTCCTGCCGTATTCAGCAGGTAACGCCCCTGTTTGACCAAAAGACCGAATACTTGCTGAGTCAGCAACTGCAACGCTGGGGTCGTGAAATGCTTTATGAAGAAAGCATGGCGGTGACAGCTCAAATTCTCAAATTCACGAGTTAGTAGTTTTCCAAAACAAATATAGCGATTCTCAGCCCTTATGAAATACATTTGGGTTCAGGAGTCAGAAGTCAGGAGCGCACAACACGGATTTTTTAACACAGATACAGGGATAGAACATTTTCCAATTCATCCGCGCATCGGTGTTCATATCCGTGTTGTGTAGTCAGAAGTCAGGAGCTAGGAGTCAGGAGATAGAGGCTCTACTCCAATCATGCGAGAACCGCTATAACCACCAACCACTAACCAATAACCATGGCTTTAGTCATCGCTGGCGAACGCAGTGGGGTGGGCAAGACGACAGTCACGCTCGCCCTACTGTCGTCTTTGTCTAGGAAGTATGGAAACGTTCAGTCATTCAAAGTGGGCCCCGATTACATTGACCCCATGTTTCATCAGCAGGTGACGGGGCGTGCTTGTCGAAATTTAGATCCAGTGCTAACTTCTGAATGTTATGTTCAGGACTGTTTTGCTCTTCATATCCAGGGAGTTGATTGCGCCCTTGTAGAAGGGGTGATGGGGTTGTTTGATGGGGCATCCGGGCGAGACGATTGGGCAAGTACAGCTCATGTGGCACGGCTATTGCAACTGCCAGTGCTATTGGTGTTGGATTGTAGTCGGTTGTCGCGTTCGGTTGCTGCGATCGCACACGGTTACCGCTCCTTTGACCCTAGAATTGAGCTAGCGGGTGTGGTGTTGAATCGAGTAGGAAGCGATCGCCATTTAGAACTCCTCCAAGACGCCCTGGAACCTTTGCAAATCCCCATCCTGGGAGTGCTGCGGCGTCAGGATAACATTACGATTCCCAATCGACATCTCGGCTTAGTTCCGACAGCAGAAATGTCTCAACTAGATGCCTTAATTGATCAACTCGCTTATCTTGGAGACACCTGCTTTGATTGGGAACGCCTGTTACCCCTACTAGGGGGACTGACTAATAAGACTCCCAATCACCCATTACCAATTACCAATTACCCATTACCAATCCGAATAGCAATTGCACGCGATCGCGCTTTTAGTTTCTATTACCAAGACAATTTAGATATCTTGCAGCAACTGGGCGCTGAGTTAGTTCCTTGGAGTCCCCTTACTGATGCAACTTTACCTGATGATATCCAAGGACTGTACTTTGGCGGTGGTTTTCCAGAAGTTTTTGCCCAACAATTAGCTGAGAATACCAGGGCGCGTGAAGCAGTACACAAGGCGATTCAGCAAGGAATGCCAACGTATGCTGAATGCGGCGGATTAATGTATTTGTGTGAACAGATTGCCGATTTCGAGGGAGAGTCTTGGTCAATGGTGGGAATACTGCCGACGACAACAGTAATGGGCAAGCGTCTTAGTGTGGGATATCGACAAGCAACTGCTTTGCAAAACAGCCCTCTCCTATCCGCAGGTACAACCGTTTGGGGACATGAGTTTCATCACTCCCAGTTAACAATGAAGCCTGAGAAACCGTTGTTTGAGATACGAGGATATGATAACCGAGGACAAGGGAAGGCAACGACGGAAGGATGGAAATTGTATCAGATTCACGCTTCCTACGTTCATCTCCACTGGGGGGCGCATTTAGAGATTCCTACTCAGTTTCTGCAATGTTGTTACGCGAAGGGCCGCTAAGGGGATATGCCTTTGAGTTGCATTATCGGATCGCCATCCTGGCGCGGAAACAGAAGATACAAAGATGCAATTTAAATGACTCCACTAATATACTTTGGCAGAAAAAGTCTGGCTTATGCTAGACACTGAGTTGTTAAACAGGGGAGCTATATAACCCAACGAAATAATCAGTATAAAGCTGAAAATCAGCACAGTATTCCAAATAATAATCGACTCAACTCCAAAAGAATCGTTATCTTTCATCTCAAAGTTCTCCTCATTGGATCTGCTTACTTGCATAAAAGCAAAATTAGAGAGTCACTACTTCCCCCTAGCTGCTTAAGCCGTAAGGAACATCCTATTCTATCCATTGCTAGCCCGATGTAATTCAGGTTACGTTGAGGCATGAGCAACGGTATTTTCCATCAAGCGATCGCACTTTCCGAGACAGGAGATTGTCGTTGCAGCGTTTGGATTAAGTTCAGCGTTTGCTGATAAGCCTCCATTAATCCTCGATCGCAAAAGCAGTTAGCGCCTCGGTGTAAATCTTCAAAGGCAGCTTGCACATATCCCATTTGATAACGGACCAGACCCCGGTTAATATAGGCTTCAGCTTGATGGGGATGGCGTCGGAGTGCCTCAGTAAAGTCTCGAATTGCACCTGGGTAATCTCCCCGGCGATGACAAGCACAGCCTCGGTTATAGTAGGCTCTGGCGTCATGGGTATTAAGACGGATGGCGACAGAGAAATCTGCGATCGCGCCAGAGGTATTTCCCTGCTGCAAGTACGCTAATCCACGATCATTGTAGATTGTTGCGAGTACGGAACCGTCTTGTCGTAGATTTTGACGAAGTGCTTGATTGTAATCTGCGATCGCGGCTTGATAATCTTCCAGTGCAAAACGTACTAGCCCCCGATTGTAGTAAGCTCGGAAGTCGTAGGGCTTGAGCTGAATCACTCGGTTGCAATCGGCTATGGCTTCTTGATAACGCTCTTGGTTGTAGTAAGCTAATCCTCGATTGAGATAAGCTTCCGTGTTGTTGGGATTAAGTTGCAGTGCCTGGGTACAATCGTCTATGGCGTGCTGATAGTCTGTCAACTGAGTATAAACCAGGCAGCGATTGCTGTAGGCATTGGCAAAGTTCGGATTGAGGGAGATGGCTTGCGTGAAATCTGCGATCGCTTGATTTAAGTCACCCCTTTGAGCCTTCTCTACACCCAAAACAAAAAAGTCTTTAGCACTTAT
>JAIUYC010000510.1 GCA_020216575.1 Coleofasciculus sp. S288
CCTTCTTTTGCCTTTTTACTTTTTACTTAAAAGATGGTCATAAAGTAAATTCAGCAAACTCGCCATTTTCATCCCCATCAGGATTTTTCCCTACAGGAGTGAGTTGGAAATTCGAGCTTTGAATTAATTCCTTAAACGTAAGTTGTGGGTTTTGCTGGAGGATATTCAAAACGCTGATCAAGTCTCGGACAACCTCGCGCGGAGTTGAGAGTTTCTCAGCACCTAAACGGTTGACAATCTCTTGTTTAAATGTCTCTAATTCACGGGCTGCAAGCGCTTTTTTAGAGTTGTAATGAATGGCATGAACGTCAACCAATCGTTGCAAAAGTTTGGAAAGTTCTTCTTGAGTTAAAGGCTCTAACTGGATGACAGGTGCGGAGGTATCCTGAAAGCCCTGATTGACAAAGCGGCTTTTTGCCAAGCGAGTTCGCCAAGCTTCATCAGCATGTAATCCTCGGCGCGAATCTTCTAGAAACTGAGGTGTTCCTCCGATGAGGATACCCAAATGTTCTGCCTTACCCTGCATCGTATCGTTAAACATAGCTAGCAGTTTATCGTAGTTGCTTTGGCGAGACATGGCATGGGTAATTTTGTATAGATGAATGGCTTCATCGAGCAATATTAAAAGCCCTTTATAGCCAATATCAGCAACAAACTTGGCAAATAGTTTGATGTAATCGTACCAGGTGTCATCATCAATAATCACTCGCACTCCTAAAGCTGACTTGGCTTCAGTTTTGTTGGCAAATTCCCCCCGCAGCCAACGCAGTGCGGCATCTTTCTTATCGTTGTCGTCTTCGCGATATCCCCGCCAATAGGCAATGATCACATTAGCAAAATCAAATCCATGCACCAAGCCTTCCAAATTATCGACAACGTCCCGAATTTTTAATTCAACTTGGTCATCAAACCCTTCATCATTCGGACGCTTCCCGGTATCCTGGGCAACTTGACTGAGAATGCTGCTAATCCATTTTTCCAGAATTAGTGCGATCGCTCCTCCATTGGGACTCGTTCTCGTCGCCAAATTCCCCATCAACTCCCGATACGTTGCTAAAGCCTGATTTTTACTGCCAGCAAGGCGGCGTTCCGGGGATAAATCTGCATCCGCAACAACAAACCCTTGCTCCATCGCCTGGTTGCGAATCAACTGAAGCAAAAAGCTTTTTCCCGCTCCAAACCGTCCGACAATAAAACGAAACCCTGCTCCCCCCTCGGCAATGTTTTCTAAGTCTTGGGAAAGGGCGGACATTTCTTTTTCTCTCCCGACAGCAATATGTTCCAAACCCACTCTCGGCACAACACCTGCCGCTAGAGCATTAAGCAGGGCAGTTGATATTCGTTTCGGAAGTTTTTGCATGACTATTTTGGGAACGAGTTATACGGCGGGGCGATTTTTCGAGCGATAAAAGGGTTTTTTGACGACAACGGCTGGATACGCCTTACCCCGAATTTCTATCTCTAGCGGCTGACCCACTGCCGCGAGTTGTTTGGGAACATAGGCAAGGGCGATCGCTTTTCCTAAGGTGGGTGATAGCGTGCCACTAGTAACCTCTCCCACTGCTTGTCCTTCATGCAATACGGGATAGCCATGCCGCGCAATGTGACGCCCCTGCATCTCAATCCCAACCAGGCGTCGTTCTACACCCGCCGACTTTTGGTGTTCCAGCACGGAACGCCCGATAAAATCGCCTTTGGTATCTAGGTGAACCAGCCAACCCAAACCGGCTTCTAGGGGAGTTGTAGTTTCGTTGATGTCTTGTCCGTAGAGTGCCATTGCGGCTTCCAGTCGCAGCGTATCTCTAGCCCCCAAACCACAGGGAGTGACTCCGGAATTAAGAAGCGATCGCCACAGTTGCATCCCAACCTCTGGATCGACCATCACCTCAAATCCATCCTCCCCCGTATAGCCCGTCCTGGCAATAAACCCAGGCTGACCGAAAATCGTTGCTTCCAGGTGTCCAAAGGCTTTTACTGGCGTCAAGTCTTCTTGAACAAAAGCTTGAAGAGAAGCAGCCGCTTGTGGTCCCTGGACTGCAATCAAGACTTTTTCTTTAGAAAGGTCTTGTAAACTCACTGGTGCAGCGTCCAGATTCCCTGACAACCAGGCTTTGTCTCTCGTGCGAGTGGCCGCATTAACAATCATCATGCCTCGTTGTTCGCCTGTCTTATCTTCACCTTGGTAGTAAAAGATGATGTCATCAATGATGCCACCCTGAGGATTTAACAACACAGTATACTGGGCTGCACCCGCTTGCAACCGTGTTAAGTCCGAAGGCACTAAAGGCTGCAAATGTTCGCGTAACTGTCTACCCTTCAAGGCAAATTTCCCCATGTGGGAGATATCAAACATTCCCACTGAAGTTCGCACCGCCTCATGTTCCTGTCCGATACCGCTGTACTGTACTGGCATTTCCCAACCCGAGAAAGCAGTCAATCGGGCTTTTTGTTCGACCGCAAGCGGGAAAAGGGGAGTACGCAACAGGGAGGGCGATATTTCTGGTTTTGGTGCTTCTGATTTAGCCACAGATAGTCTTCAGTTGCAGGTGAATATCAACATCTTCAAGCTTACTCTCCGATCGCTAGCCCAGCGAGTATACAATTCCGATGCCCAATGCCCGATTCGTTAAAGCCAATTCCCCACAAGAACAAAGGGACCCCAGTAGCGTGGATGCTGGTATCGAGGATTGTGCAACAGCGATAGTTGAGCGAGGCGCAGGGCTTCGGCTTTGTTCCGCGTCGTATCAGCGGCTAACTCCCGGTAAAACTGACTCATCAGGACGGCGCTGCTTTCATCATCCAAAGACCACAAGGACGCAAGAGTACTCCGAGCTCCCGCCCGCACGGCAACCCCCGCCAATCCCAACGTTGCTCGATTGTCCCCAGTTGCAGTTTGGCAAGCACTAAGGACGAGTAATTCGATCGCATTGGTGCGGTTTTGGTCGGTTTGCCGGAGCAAATTACTTAACCCTTCTATATCAAGGCGACCATCCCAGGTAAGAATAAATGTTTCCTCTTTGTTAGAACTGAACTGACCGTGAGTTGCCAGATGAACCACAGGAACAGAAACGCTATCAATTTCCTTTTGGAGGGTTGTATTAGTAAACTCCTGATTGAGGAGTACGGTGCTGGGGATTTCAGACTGAATCTCCTCTAATTCAAACGCCACATTTGTTAAAGCCGGAAATCCAAGCCGCGATTCCGTAAGCCCCGCTGTTAGAGCCTTTAACTCTCTGCGTTCCAACGACTTGGGAGATAGTAATTGCAATCCTGGAGTCAAAGCTACTCCATACTTTTCAACAAGGTACTGTTCACCGTCGTAGAGGGCTGCCATGGGAATGTTTCGTAAAGAACCATCCAGGACAAATACCAAAGTGTCAATTTGAGTTTTAGCTAATTCAGCCTCCGCTGGTTGAATCAGCCAATCATAGACCTGCTTAGATAACGATTGAACCTCTCGCAGTGTATAGGGTAATGTTAGTTTCCGCCGCAATGTTTCTAGCGTTTTTTCAACCTCCTCCTCAGCCACAGGAGTCTCGTATTGTAGGAGTTTTTCTTGTCGAGGCAACTTGAGAATAACTTCTAGTCGATCCGGCAAAATAATCGGATAGAGAACTGCCGCTGTTGGATCAACCTCATCAACAACTTGGTCAATTTGTACGGGTTGACCTTCTATGCAGGCAGCTCTAAAAAAGTTGTCTAGTTCAGCCAATTGTAGGGATTCAATCACATTCCGAGCTTGGATTAAGTTTTCTTGGGTATGTCCAGAGATTCCCTCGGGTTGCAAGAGCAAATCCACCAATTGCCGATAAATAGGTTCTACTTCATCTCGAAACGAAAATTGAATCTCTCGATTGATGGCCACTAAGTCACTGCGGAGGGATTGAAGAGTTTTAACAGCGTCGCTGTAAGCTGCGATCGCTCCTTTCATATTTCCTTGCGCCTTCTGTAGCCGTCCTAGCTGCCATTGCCACCGATAGGCAATGTCTGGTGCATTCACCGATTGAGCCATTAGTAGGGCTTGCTCGGTGAGGTTTTGAGCATCGCCCAATTGCTGAGTTTTCTCGTACAATTCACCCAGATGTCCGAGGGCATAGGCTTCCGCTCGTTGGTCTTTCAAGCTTTTAGCGTGTTGAATAGCGGCTGCCAAACGTTGCCCGATTTCTTCCCAGGAGGGTGTGCCAGTCGTTCCCGTTTGTTTCAGTCGTGCGAGACTCTTGGCAAAGTTAATCTGAGCATAGACAGTTGCTCGACTGGGGGGCAAGTTAGCCAGTTGAGCTTGGAGTTGCGAACCCAAGGTTCGGGCAGAATTTAATTGTTGGGTTTCCAGCAATAAACTCAGTTGGTTCAGTTGTGCCTGAGTACGGGTAATGGGTGAGGTCGATACCTCGGCAACCTGTTGATAATAGGCTAGGGCAGTTTGGGTGTCTTGTTGCGCTCGTGCGGTATTGCCTAAACTTAGCAGGGCAGCACTGATATCAGAGGAAGATTGCAGGTTCTGGGCTACGGCTAAACTTTGCTCCAAGGCTTGTCGGGATTTGTTTAGATTACCAACGACTCGTAATGCATTACCGAGACTGCGCAATCCCATTGCCTTCA
>JAIUYC010000511.1 GCA_020216575.1 Coleofasciculus sp. S288
AACAGGTGTATTAACAGCATCCAATGCCCCATATCCCATCGCCTCAAAAACCTTGGAAGCATTACCACTAACCGTAGCCGTTACCACCAGAATCGCACAGGGAGATTGGAGCATAATCTGGCGCGTCGCTTCAACCCCATCCATTCCTGGCATTAGCAAATCCATCAAAATCAAATCTGGGGTATCTTTGGCGCATTTTTCCACTGCTTGAACTCCATCACGAGCTATCCAAGCAATTTCATAGTTTGGAACTGTACTTACTACACGCCGTAGCGCTTCCGCTGCAAGCAACATATCATTTACAATGGCGATTTTCATTTGGTAATTGGTAATTGGTAATTGGTAATTAATCTTCTCCAATCAAATCACTTACAGCCTTCAACAACGTATCATCGTGAAAGCAGCTCTTAGTTAAGTAATAATCTGCACCGACTTCTAATCCGCGAATACGGTCTTCTTCACGGTCTTTATAAGAAACAATAATTACGGGGATTGATTTTAAGGTGGGATTATTTTTAATCTGGCTAACTAGCTCAATGCCATTCATGCGAGGCATGTCAATGTCTGTAATTACTAAATCAAAGTGACCAATTCGTACTGCATTCCATCCATCTACACCATTCACTGCCACTTCGACTTCGTAACCCTTGTTTTCCAGTAACTTACGCTCGACTTCTCGCACCGTAATGGAATCATCAACTACTAAGATACGCTTGTGTTGTTTTGAGGTGGTGTTGTCTGTTCGCTGGCTGACTTTACTTAAGGTTTGGCTCGCCAGTAGCTTATCGATGGAGCGTACCATGTCCTCGACATCCACAATCAGGACGGGAGAACCGTCTTCCATCAAGGCAGCAGCGCTAATATCTGGGACTTTTCCCAGGCGAGGCTCTAATGGTCTAACTACTAAATCCCGTTCACCAAGAAAGCGATCGACTACTAAGCCATAACAGCTTAAGCGATCGCTGATAATAACGACAGACAAGTCTTCTGTGTCACAAGAAGGTGCGTTTAACTCCAACACCTGTTGTGCTGCCACCAGTCCGATATTTTGTCCGTCAAGTGTAAAGTACTGGCGATTTTCAACAACGCTAATATCAGAGCGATTGATTCTCATAATTCGGTCAATACGCGTCAGCGGAAATGCATAAGGTTCTCCAGCTATTTCTACCAACAGTGTGCGAATTACTGATAAAGTTAGGGGCAGTTGTAAGTGAAAACTCATGCCCTTTCCTGGCTGGGATACAGCCCGCAGGATGCCACCCACCTCCTGCACCATGCTCTGAACTACATCTAAGCCGACACCCCGACCAGAAATTTCTGTTACCGCGCTTGCTGTGGAAAATCCAGGCAGAAATAGAAACTCCATCAGTTCGGGTTCTGTCAGTTGCGCCGCCATCTCATCATTTAACATGCCCTTCGTGACAATTTTTTGGCTCTTTCGCTCTAAATTTACCCCTCGACCGTCGTCTGAGATTGTAATTGATAACATCCCAGCACGATGCACCGCTTCAATTCGCACGATACCTTCCGCAGGTTTTCCCGTCGCCAGACGCTCTTCGGGAAACTCGATACCGTGATCGACGGCATTACGCAGGATATGGGTGAGGGGAGCCTCTAACTTTTCTAAAATATCCCGATCTACTAGAGTGGATCTGCCGATAATTTCAAATTTGACTTGCTTGTCCAACCGTCTGGCTAAATCCCTCACCATCCGGGGAAAAGCTTGAACTCCATCCGTGAAAGGACGCATATTACTGGCGATAACTTCACGGTAGAGGCGGTCTGAAAGATTTGCAGAACGACGGGCAAAAAGTTCTAATTCGTTTAAACGGGCAGCTAGGAACTGGTAAGAGTCGATAGTGTTTTGGGGAGCGGTAGTTAAATAACTTTCAGCCTGTTGGTTTAGGGAGGATTCGGTTAACGAAGCTTGTAGTTTTTCCAGGAGTTGGCATAGTTCCATCTGACGACTCCGGAGTTTTAACAAGGAATCTGCAAAGGGCTGTAACCAGTTCGCCTCTACTAAAGATTCACCGGCCAAACCCATTAAGCGATTTAAGTTTTCCGCACTCACCCGCACTACACGGTTTGCCGATGTTGAATTTTGTCCCCCCTTTACTAAGTTAGGGGGGGTGGATGTTGGATGGGGAGGAGGAGGGGACGACGTGGAGATTTGAAGACTCGCAGTTCCTGGGAGTTTTTCTATAGAAGTCCCGGTGTCTTCTTGCAACTCCAAACTCTGGGCGATCGCAGAAATTGTACTGACTATATTTTCAATTTCAGCAGCCTGTTCGGATAACCAAGTTTCAGCGTCGCTGACAGGGACTTGCACGAAGCGTAGGAGGAAAGCAACGCCTTCAAGTAAACTATCGATTTGGTCAGCGTTGAGAGTCGTTTGTGTTTTTAGAGTAGCAATTAAGCATTCTTCCAGGACTTGGGCAATTTTGACGACCTCATTGAGTTGGACAATCTTGGTAGCGCCCTTGATGGTGTGAGTGGCTGCGATTGAGGTTTGAAAGTCCAGCTTTGTATCTGAGTTGCTTTTGAACTCCGAGAGGCTTTGGTTCAAGAACGTTGCCTGGGTTTCCACTTCCGTGTAGAACAATGCCAACATGGATGAATCCCAACTACTTAGCGATCGCGCTTTGCAAGCAACACTTGACAGCCGTGCTGATTCCTGTTCCTGTGGAATCCTTAACTCCTCTACAGTTGCTTCACTAAGACTCACGCTCTCCTGGACAGAGGTGACATGCAATGTCTCTACGATTCCTGACTCCTGAACAGAGGTGACATGCAATGTCTCTACAACTTCTGACTCCTGTACGGAGGTGACATGCAACGTTTCTACAACTTCTGGCTCCTGACTTTTGAAGATGTCTGATATCGCCGTCACCACGCTTTCAATCTCTGCTTGGGATTCAACCAGCCAAGTTTCTATCTCCGTTTCAGGAAGTTGAGCAATACGGAGGAGCAAGTCGATCCCCGTGAGAAGGACATCAAGCTGATCGGCGCGATCAAGTGCGATCGCTCCTTGTTGAGCAGCAACAAAGCAGTCTTCCATGATATGAGCGACTGTGACAACCCCATCGAGTCCGACGATCCGAGCAGCACCCTTGATTGAATGAGCCGCACGCATTAGGGCTTCGAGTTCTGCAACGGCATTAGGGTTGTTTTCGAGTACCAACAAATTGTCGTTCAATATCGCGGCTTGGGTTTCCACTTCCATGCGAAACAAATCCAGCATGGAAAAATTGCTTATATCATCATTGGTCATTGGTCATTGGTCATTGGTCATTGGTCATTGGTCATTGGTCATTGGTAAGAAAAACATTCAGGGCAAAAACTTCACCGCTCACCAATCACCAATCACAAAACTTTTTTGTTAAGGGTGTAAAAGAGTAACTCTTCATCTAGGTAACTGACATTGCGATCGCGCCACTTAATTATTCCTTTTGTGTAAGTTTCCGGCACTTTTGAAACGGTTGCAGGTACGTTTCGCAATTCATTGGCATGGATGCGGTGGATACCATAAATTTCATCTACAGGAAAGACCCATCGACTTCCCTCTTTGTCTACAACAACCCTCCTTTCGTAGACAACAGGACTGATACTTTGACTGTTAGCATCTGCTGTTTCTAATCCCAAAAGTGCTTTCAGCGAGACGCACATCTGAATTTCCCCTCGGATGTTTACTAGACCCAGAAATATACTATTGCTGCGGTGGGGCAAAGTATGTATAACACAGGTTGGGGTCACTTCTTTGAATAAGTGAGCGGGTAATGCTAACCATTCTCTTTCTAGTCGAAAAACTCCCAGTGATATCGTGCCTCTAGGAGCAAGCCGCTGAGTTGCCGCGCCGCTTGTACTCAGTAAATTTGTCCACTCCTCCAGATAATCTTGAGGTGCTTCCCGCTCTAACAAACTGCGTCCAGCAGCCGAATAGACGGGGCAATTGCGGCAGTGAATGATGCCTTTTAGTTCTGGGCAAGAGCGATCGCCTGCTACTCCAATTTTTTTCCAGCAATTATTGGTCATTACCAATTATCGATTACCAATTATCAATTATCAATTACCAACTCATGCATTCACCTTGAAGCGAGAAATTTCATGACGCAAGCCATGTGCTGCATCATTCAATTGTTCGATCGCACTATTGATTTCACGCAGTGCAGTTGCCGTTTGTGAAGAGGCTTCGCTCAATTGAACCATCGCTTCGTTGATTTGCTGAGCGCCTTGTGATTGTGTTTCCATCCCCTGATTTACGGCTTCAAAACGAGGACTGAGCGCTTGCACTTGTTCAATAATTGAACCGAGTTGCACGCTGATATCACGGACATCCTCAACACTTTGTCCTACTTCTTTGGTGAATTTATCCATTTCCATCACCCCAGTAGACACGGCTGATTGCATTTCTCTGACCATATTCTCGATATCTAGGGTGGCGACAGCCGTTTGGTCAGCGAGTCGGCGGATTTCTCTGGCAACGACAGCAAACCCCAAGCCGTACTCTCCTGCTTTTTCGGCTTCAATTGCAGCGTTGAGAGAGAGCAAATTAGTTTGATCCGCGACTTTGGTGATGGTGGTGACG
>JAIUYC010000512.1 GCA_020216575.1 Coleofasciculus sp. S288
GATTATTTGGGTCGGAGCGGTAGAAGCGATCGCTTCCTCCCAAGGACAGCGTGCTGCCTGGAATGAGTGTGTAGTCCCCCAAACGTTTTAAATACTGCCGCAGCTTCTGTCGAGGACGCAGCAACGCACACAAGAGGCGGTCATAGCAATACAAGGGTGCGGTGGTGTACTCTACATTTCGGCTATCTGGTTCTCGCACAAATCCGTCTAAAGATTCCACAATTCGATCAGAGAGACCGACAATATCCCCTTGGGGAGTGCCAGTGTACATTTCGATTTCAAAGCCTTTGGATAGAAGCACGGTTTTTCCTGAAGCTGAATGAAGATTAAGGACTAGGGGCTAAGGCTTCGGAAGTTAAGAAGAATAGCATTTTTCTTACTTTGCACTTCCTGCTGTTAGCGCTGACGCTACGCTAATGCCTTTTGCCTGAAGGTCAAGTGTATCAATAAAGACTAAAATGATTCGTCTTTCAAGAGTTTGGCATCAAAGGCGGTACTGGCGATACACTTCAGTAGCAGCGAGATGGAGTAAAGAGTGTCGGTAAATCAGAGCATCAAGGTTATCAGCATAGCCCCCACCAATCACACTAGCAACAGGATAGCCAGACGCCACACAGGTACTTAAAACCTGCATCTCCCTTCGGTAGAGCCCTGCGTCTGTTAAGGCTAACTTGCCCAAGCGATCACTGCCATGAGGGTCAACTCCAGCGTCATAGAGTACTAAATCTGGCTGAAATTCCGAAAGTAAATCGGGAAGATACTTTGCTAGGGTTTGCAGGTAGCCATCATCATCCATTCCCTCCGGTAACGGCACATCTAAGTCGCTTTTTTGTTTCGTACTCGGGAAGTTGACTTCGCAGTGCATCGAGAAGGTGAAGACACTTGGGTCATCTCGGAAAATAAAGGCAGTGCCGTCTCCCTGATGGACATCGAGGTCAAGAATCAAAATTCTTTGAACCAGTCCCAAGTGTTGCAGGACGCGGGCAGCGATCGCTAAATCGTTGAAGATACAAAAACCCGATCCATAACTGGGAAATGCATGATGAGTCCCCCCGGCGGTGTTACAGGCTAAACCGTGATTCAATGCTAACTGGGCAGTGAGGATTGTGCCACCTACGGCAGTACAGGTGCGCTTGACTAAGGCTGGACTCCAGGGTAACCCAATGCGCCGCTGCGCTTTGGGGTCAAGAGTACCTTCGCGGTATGCTTGGACATAGTCTGAGGTGTGGACTAGTTCAAGCCATTCTGTGGGCGGACGTTTCGGGGTGTGGAATTGCTGTAGAGTGGCGACGCGATCGCTCAGCAACAATTCGTAAAGTTTCCCAAATTTGGGCATGGGAAAGCGATGCCCTTCTGGAAGCGGTGCAACGTAATCGGGATGGTAGACGATGGGCAAGTTCATGGTTCATGGTTCATAGTTCATGGTTAGTAGTTAGTAGTTAGTAGTTAGTAGTTAGTAGTTAGTAGTTAGTAGTTAGTAGTTAGTAGTTAATCGCCCATGAACTTGCGTTTACAACGAAGGATGAAAATATACCTCTCCTGACTCCCTGACTCCTGACCCCCTATTTTCAGATTAGAAACCATGCACACAACGGAAGTCACGGATGGGCTGTAATGGCAAGAACTGTAATGATGCTTTTCCCTGGTCCGTAATACCAAAAGACTCTCCAAGCTCCTGGCGTTCTATTTTCAACATAGGCTTCAAAGATTTCTTCTGCATTGGGTCCTGATAGAGAGTCATACTTGTGAGTTTTGAGGCTGGGATGGCGTAGATTAGTTTCCATTAACCCCAAGATTTTTTGAAGCTTTCGACACTTTTTGGGGTCTGTTTCATTCAGAAGAAGAATTACTTCCCTGGCTTCTGTTGAAAATTCCAGCCTGAATTCCACTAGTCATCACTATCCAAATCTGCATACTGAGCAAATGAGCCTAAGTAATGAACCTCTCCAACTGCTGCCTGTCGCAACCCGCGTTCCAAGGAAGCCCAAGCTATGCGGTCTTTCCAGAGCCACAATTCTTCTTCGGGAATGGTTTCTAAGCTCTGACCATCTTTTACCATAAAACTGGTTTGGTGTTGCAGTTGAAAAAGAAGTTGCCCAAGCATACTTGATTCTGTAACAGATTTTTTCACTAAGTTTACTGAGTCATCGGCATTGAAGACTTCAATCGCAAAACTGATTAGTTTTTCGTCACAAATTTGAGTTAAAACATCCGTTTCAGGGATAATAAATCGGAAGCGGTCGCTATTATTTTGCAATGCTAGACGAGCATCTATATACTCTAGTGCTAAGGACGGATAACTCTTAGCAATAGCATGAAGTTTAGAGATATCTTTGGGAAATGTTTGACTAATTTCATTAAGCTGCTTTTGTAAATCAGTTGGTAAGGAATTGTCAAGCCGCATTAACGCGCTGAGGAAGGCTTTGAGGGTAATTGCGTCTAGGGAGTCCATTTAGGAAGGTTTGCCTGTAATTGTGAAGGCTTCCCAGTAGCAAGGGAGTCAAACTGTTTATCTAGTTCCATGCTACTGTCTATCCAGGGGGTTTCAATATTAAGTTTCGACAAATTTAGAAGGGGTGGAATTGCTTTGGGTTGGGGATGCGATCGCGTGGGGAGACAGGGGCGGCAGGGGCGGCAGGGGCGGCAAGGGTGGTAGGGGCGTCAGGATGAGAATTTTTACTGATGGGTTATTTCTGCCAAACTGTCTAGTGAAAGCGCTTAGTTATAGCGAGTCTAAATCAGTTGTGAAATAGGATTATCGTCTTCTCTAATACTTAAAATTAGCTCAAAGACTTTCTCATTCTGACTCCTGACTCCGAGTACGGGCGGGTTTATTGAATTGATTTGTAGAAAACAGATATCTGGGTGAAACCCGCCCCTACACCTTCTGCCTCGGAGACTCCTTGCCCCACCCAATTTTTACAATTTATTTAGACTCACTATAGAACGATCGCTATTAATTAAAATGAGCTTACCGATTGCTTTCAGGTAACTCAGGAGTGTTCTCCACATGTTCAGCAGTAGTATCAATAGTCATTACCGAATCATCGAGTTGAGAAGCCTCTTGCTCCTTGGCTTTCACCTCAGATAATTTTTCTTGAGCAATTTTTGCTACTTTTTCAGATGTGTCTTTGACTTGCTCAGTAATAGTTTGAGCGCTGCGCTTTATTGCCTCCCAGTCACTCTGGGTTTTCTTATAGTCCTCTAGAAAAAACTCTGCTGCTTGAGTGACTTTTTGATTGAGTCCCTCAGTATACCGTTGAGGCTCTTGGACAGTTGCATCCACAACTATCACCCGTTTGCTACCAGCACCAGCAATTGCTGTAGTGGGGAGCAAGTAGATCCCATCTAGAACACCACGCCAACCGCTAGAGACAAATAGGTAGTTGGCTATAGCGCCAGTATCGGGAGCGAATAGATAATCGACAACCTTGCCAACCTTATTACCAGCGTCGGTCCACACTTCATGACCAATTAGAGAAACCGCTGAATCAGGTTTTTCTGGCTCATCCTCCTTGGGGTCATAACTCACTAAAACGCTATCAGTGCCAATTGTCTCAATTTGCGCCCAGGCAAACAGTCGTTTCTTGGCACCTAGAAGTCCGGATTTGCAAGTCAAACCTACAACTTGATGAAATAGAGGATTGAGCCACAGTTGGTCTACACGCCCGACTTCTTCCGTTGTGCGGCAATCTAGCACCAGTCGATTGAGCATCTCACTCTGCTTAATGAGTTCTGGTTGCGTGTCCATAGGGAAACTCCTTGTGTAGAAGTGATGAAGCGCTAGCGATCGCGTTACCGAAGCGCTCTAGAGAAGCTAACGGCAGCAGCGTTAACAGCGTCACCATGCGTCAGGTTATCGCTTTTCCTACATATTTTCCTAAACAATTGGCTCTTGAGAAGAGCGATCGCTCGATTTCCTCCCTTGTTCCCTCTGCTATTTTCAGGTTAGGCATCATGAGCTGCGCTCACAACACTCATGATGAAAATCTCTTTCTCCTGACTCCCTATTTCCAGACTAGATAGCGATCGCACTTACCAGAACTCCTTAATTCCTGAATTCCAGTGTTAACACTCTCTAAAGTCAGATTTGATTCGACACATCATGAGTGATAATACTTATAATTTTACAAACGGCGACTGCTCTGAGCGAACAACGTTAATTTATAAAAACCAGTTTTCCGTAATTTTCCCGTATACAGCGAGGTCTCCAAAAGGATATGGTGTATTACACCATAGAACAGCGTATAACAGTTTGGAGGATGGTTTCAACCTCTATGTTATCTTTCCGAAGAGCTTAGCTGTTACGTTATCTGCTCAGCTTGTAAAGCCTAGTTTTGTTTGGGTGCATCATCAAAACGCCAAAGGCAAACACCTTTTATTTTACACCTGAAAAAGTCCTTTAATAACCCAAATCAGGAGATAAAAACAATGACAACTGAGGCATCCGCCAGCATTGTTAACCCTCGTATTGATTACAGCCTCATTGCCACGGAACAAGGATGGCAATTAACGGCTTGGGAACCAGCGATCATCCAGGGAAACAGGCAGAAACCATTTTTGTGGAAATACAGCTTAG
>JAIUYC010000513.1 GCA_020216575.1 Coleofasciculus sp. S288
AAATCCGTCCCAAACTCCATTGCTCTAGCTTTTTTGGGTCTAAAAAAGGACTGTTTGGTGAGGAAGAACTTTCAGACCTAAAAGAGCGTCTGGTTCAAGATAGGGAAATCGACTGGATACCCCGTTTTTGGGATGATGCATTTTTGTTTACTTACATGACTCTCCGTTGCGATCGCTCTTTATTTAACTTTACCCTTAGCGCCGACGGACAGGACAGAACTGGGAACTGTGCCGACGCCGATCCGTTTGTGAATATTGATAATGTGCTTTACAACAAAGAGGAATTAAAGCCCATTCATCGAATTCACTACATGAATTACTCGTCTGTGGATTTTGCGCGGTTGTCTACTGGAGAAGATGTGGATATCTGCTATAAAGATGTCTTTTTACACTATCGCTTTTTGAAGCAACTCCAGCAAAAACCCAAGCAATTGACTCCACCGAATCTGTTAACTAAGACCAATCGTAACATGCATAAAGCCATAAACAAGTTGCGAAAAGTCATTGCATAGAACACCGGATTCAGTATCAGTAATAGTCGGTTTACGAGTCCAAACAATGAAGCTCTATTATTATCAGTTCCGCGACAAGGTTAGCAATTTTGGTGATGACCTCAATCCTTGGTTGTGGGAGCAATTGCTCCCTGGTGTGTTCGATGAGGATACAACAACACTGTTTGTTGGCATTGGTACGCTGCTCAATGAATATGTACCGAAGGTTCCTAAAACGGTAGTATTTGGCTCTGGGTTTGGCTACGGCAAGGGTGTACCAAAGATACATGATTCATGGAAAATTTACTGCGTCAGGGGACCGCTAACCGCTAAAGCATTAGGGATTGCAACGGAACTAGCTGTAACAGATGCCGCTTTACTGGTTAGGCGAGTGTATCAGCCGACTGCCACCAAGGTGAATCGATTTGCCTATATCCCCCATGTCACGAATGCCATCCGTGGCGACATCACCTGGAGACTCATCTGTGAACAAGCCGGAATAGCCTATATTGATCCCCGTTGGTCGATTGAACACGTATTGTCTGCTATTAGCGAGACGGAAGTAGTGCTGGCTGAGGCAATGCATGGTGCAATTGTTGCCGACGCGCTGCGAGTGCCGTGGATTCCTATCTGTACTGAATCCACCGTTCTTCCCTTCAAATGGCAGGATTGGTGTTTGTCGATTGGTGTCGAGTATCAGCCCAAATATGTTATGCCTTTTCGGGGGCTATATCCACCAGGGCCAGGGGTTCGTTCATCCCTCCGCCACTGGCTGAATTGGGTCAAGCAGAATCCTTCGCAAATCGTACCTAAGATTGGGGAAGATGAATCAAAGCAGGTTGCCATCCAACTTGCTCGGATTGCGAAAACGTCACAACCAATGTTAAGTAATCAAAATCGCATTGAGCAGCTAACTGTAGAACTTGAAGAACGGTTGCAGCAGTTCAGAAAAGATACGGCGAATGGATACTTTCGTCCAAATACTGCCCAACTTTGTAGCAATGTAATCTATTAAGGTTAATTTGGGTGCATCCCAAAATTGCAAGTTCATATTAAACCCTCCCTTACACGTTTTCCTTTTAGCTTTTTTTTAGATTCGTAACAAGGACATGACCGTCCGAGAAGGTCTTTTTAAGATTTGTTTATAAAATTAGTAAGTTTAATTCATTTGAAGCCTTATAGGAAGTGGTTCTGGTCTAAGAAGTATGGAGTGTTCCAGGCTAACTGCAAAAAGTCATCTTCCTATTGGCCGATCGCACATATCTGTAGATTATCAGACGCTATTTTCCAGGTTTTAGCCCAAATTGGGTACGTCTGGATATTTGATAATTGTAGAGTTTCTGATATCAAGTCCCATGATCAATCTAGCTTCGATGCAGTGAGAAGTCGGTTGAAACATTTTTTATTGTGATTGGGTTGCTGAACTTGATAGGAGTTATTACTACAAGCGATCGAGGGTGGTTATATGGAAACGAATGAGTTGAAATTCCTATTGAAGTTGTTGGGATTTGAGGGGTACAGAGTACTCTTATCCAAAATTAAGCTTAGTGCTACAACTTCGGCAGCTGAACGCGATCGCGCTTTTCGCAAACTATGCGATCGCGGATTTGTCGATTGTTCGTATGATGTCAGCAAATTTAAAATTGCCCCCCCTGGCAAATTTCTCCTGGAGCAAGGCTCGGGTGAATTACCGCTTACGGATCAGGAGTTCAGGGTGCTTCAGGAGTGTGCCAAGAGTGCGATTACTCCGGCAGAAACGGGCATTCCTGCCGAGGATCGGCAGGCAGTGATTCAAAACTTAGCGGATCGGGGTTTGATTCAATTCAAGGCAAAGGACAAAAAGATAAAAGAAGTTTGGCTGACATCTCAAGGGAAAGAGTATCTTCTGCACGAGTACGATCCCAGAGGGGCTGGTACGATAACGCTTACCAAGACGATGCTGGCAGATTACCTTCAGTTTTTACGCCAAACCCTATCCTTCTCTAAGTTTGAAGTTGAACAAACAGCAACAGTGCCTCGACAGGAAGCAGCGCACAAACCTAATGAGGAAGACGTTTTTAAGACTATTGTAGATTTAGATCGGAGACTGCGGACAAGAAATTATTTGCCAATTTTTTATGTGCGGGACGAGTTACAACCGCCTCTGTCCAGGGAAGATTTAGATCGGGTACTCTATCGTCTGGAAGAAAAAGACAAGATTGAATTGAGAGCCATAGAAGAAGCATGGCGCTACTCCAATGAGGAATTTAATGCAGGAATTCCTCAGCGTGCGGGGAGTCGGCTATTTTTTATTAAAGTGACGTAGCACTTTCTACCTGCATTCCTGTGTCTGTCTCGCTGGAGTAACATTTCTGCACACAGTTTAGTATTGAATACCTGCAACGAATTAGCAAGATTGAGTTGAGTGCCTTGCCAGCAGCAAGTGTCTGTGACTTGACTACAGAACAAATTGTCGCTGGCATTCCTTAAGAACTTGGCGCTCAGCTATTTTTTGTTACATTGGAAGAGAATCAACTAGGGTTGTGAGGGTTAGCGTTTACTGAGTTGCGGCGAGGGCAACTGTAAATTTCCGTAGATTCCCGGAAGTTATTCCTTTAACTTGTCATCACAATAACTACAGGTTAATCTTTAGGCGCTCCTGTAGCTTTTTTTGAGCTGCGATCGCGAACTATGTGGGGTTAGGCAAATGGAAACGATTGAACTGAAATTTCTCTTAAAACTGTTGGGTTCTCCCGATTATCGAGCACCTTTATCCAAAATTACGCCGAATTCTAAAACATCCGCTACGGAACGAGAACGGATTTGTCGCAAACTGCACGATCGCGATTTGGTAGAGTGTTCTTACGAAGTGACCAAACTCAAAATTGCTTCTCCAGGTAAAGCACTGCTCAAGTCAGACTCAACTGGGGTGCCAGTGACAGACAAAGAACTCAAAGTGCTTCGGGCAAGTGAAAAGGAAAAGATTAGTCCTGGGAAGACGGGTGTTCCTGCTGCGGAACGAGGGGCAATTATTGAGCGTTTAGCAGACAGGGGACTGATTGAGCTAGAGACTAAAGTCAAAGAAGTCTGGCTTTCTGAGCGAGGACAAGAGTATCTGCGAGATGAGTACACCTCTAAAGGCTCTCAACCTATTCTCAGCTTGGAAATGCTGAACAATTACCTGCGCTTTTTACGGAAATCTCTGCGCGTCCAGATGGATGAACATCAAGAACCTCAGCAGACGCTATCGGCAACTGCACCGATGAGTAAACCAACTGACGCACAGATTTTGCAGACGATTCGAGATTTAGATCAGGAACTGGGTACGGGAAATTATCTGCCGATTTTTCATCTGCGCCAAAAGTTAGAACCACTCCTATCTCGCGAAGGCTTAGATGAAGCACTCTACCGCCTGGAAGGAAATGATCAGATTGAACTTAGTGCTTTGGTAGAAGCAAGCCGTTACTCCCAAGAGCAAATTAATGCAGGAATCAAGCAGCGTTCAGGTAGCCCCCTATTTTTTATTAAGGTTACGGCGAAGTAACAATTAGCATCTCAATTCTTACCACTCTAAAACAATCAGCCCAACAAAAAACTCAGCATCATGGCATCCATTGATAACATCATTCTCAAAAGTACTAACCCTTTTGATAACTACCGTTCTGTTAATTTTTGGCAACCGCAAAAACAGCCGGAACCTGTGGTCGAATCGATACATCAAGATGCGATCGCTACTATAGAAGAAGCCCTCGATCAAGTTGTTCAAGATCATTGCACGCGCACTGTGATGCTTCAAGGCGATCCGGGTTCTGGTAAAACTTATTTATTGGGACGGCTCAAGAAGAAGCTGAATCATAAAGCCTTTTTCGTCTACATCAAGCCATTCCCTCAGAGCGATCGCATCTGGCGGCATATCTTGCGCTACACCGTAGATAGTATGATACAAGTCCCAGAGGGACAGAAAGATTCTCAGTTAATGCTCTGGCTCAAGAGTCTATCTGCTTTCACAAAACACAGCCTAGGAGTGAGAGTCCTGAAGGATAACTTTTGGGAGTTGTTCACAAGCGATCGGAAACATTTTATCAAACACCTCAAGAACACTTAC